>DAOWNK010000322.1 GCA_030642635.1 Pirellulales bacterium | reverse complement strand
GCACACTCTTCAGCCGGCTGATTCTGGACCTGAACCGGGCCTCGGAAGCGGTCCAGCGGAGCATCGCCGAGCTACGCGAGATGGCCGCCGGCCTGAAGGCCGTGTTTCTAGCGTTTTGCACCTAAAAACGGAAGAGCCAAGAAATAGCGTCGAATATCCCACCTGCTTGCCCCCCCCTTTGGGGCCACTTGCGATTTTTACCTTACAATTTTCCCGATCTGGGGAAATATAATAGTAGTTGAGAAAGACGCGGTGTGTCTGCGCATGTTTGTGCGCACCGGCGGCATTGTTGTATATCTCGCACGTGCGTAATCACCATGGACGAACACCATCAAACGAAAGATTTCGTCGGTCTGTGGACCGCACATGCAAGGAGGGTCTATTCGTACATCCTTACGTTGGTTCCCAATTGGGCCGACGCGGAAGACATCTTCCAGGAGACCGGGACCACGCTGTGGGAGAAGTTCAACGAGTTTACGCCGGGCAGCGATTTCGGCGCCTGGGCGTGCCGCACTGCATATTACAAAGTGCTCTCATTCTCGAAACGTAAAGGACGACTGTTTTACGGCGACGAACGACTACTGGAGGCGGTTGCCGAGGACACCGTTGCAATGGCCGATATGCTCGACGCCCAACACCTGGCGCTGGCCGATTGCCTGAAAAAACTCAGCGATCGCGACCGCGACTTGATAGACCGCCGCTACAGCCAGGGCGGCAGTGTCAAAAGCGTGGCCGAGCAGGTCGGCCGCAGCGCACCGGCAATCTACAAGGCATTGCAGCGGATACACCAGACGCTGTTCGATTGTATCAGCCGCAAGCTTTCGGCGGAGGAACGACTATGACTCTTTTGCCGATCCATCGCGAAGAACTGTTGGTAATAACGGCATCGATTCGTGAAGGCGACGCCGCGCCCCGGCAGCGCGAGCGGTTGTACGAACTCATCCGCCAAGACGACGACGCACGGCGATTTTACATCCGACAAATGCACATGGCGGCGAGCTTGCACTGGTACAAGTCGGCCGGAGAACTGGTGGTCGGCTTCGATGCACCCGCCGAAGCTGGTGTCGCCCCGGAACAGCCGATCAATCAGCAGCCGATAATCTCGCCGGTGCTCGGCTTCCTTGGCGGAACCGCCCGCTGGACGCGCGAGTATTTCTCGCAGCCCGGGCCGTTTTCGATACTGGCCGCCGCGATATTCATGGTCTGCCTGATTTCGATACTTAGTATCTTGCCCGCTCCGACCTACGAGCGAAGCCGCTTTAACCATGCCTGCACCACCACTGACGACGGCAGCAGCACAACCAGTGGCACAGGCTTCCAGCCTGTGAAAGGAAAATTTAACTTCGTCGCACGAATCACCGGTCTGCACAACTGCCGCTGGCCGGACAACTACCTGCCGCCGCTGCGGTACGCCCACTTAGGTCTCGGCCGCGAGCTGAAACTAGACTCCGGGCTGGTAGAAATCACCTACTACAACGGCGCAAAGGTCGTCCTGGAGGGGCCGGTCGAGTTCACCGTCGAAAAAGTCAACGCATGTCGGCTCGAACTGGGTAAACTCGCCGCTGAAGTGCCCAAGCCGGCGGTCGGCTTTGTGGTTCAAACGCCCACCGCCAAAATCGTCGACTTGGGTACGGAATTCGGCGTAGAGGTCGAGCAGTCCGGCAGCGCCGAAGTACACATCTTTCGCGGCGAGGTGCTCGCTCAACTGACGGATCGAGACGGCGCCGTGCTGAGGTCCATACGCCTGACCGAAGGCAAGGCCATGCGGTTCGACGACACGGGGCAAACCGAACTGGCCACCGACCGCAACGCATTCCCACGGACGGACGTACTGGTCTCCAGCCTGGCGCCTTCAACAGGAAACAAGTACGTTAACGGCTTCGAGCAAAGCAATCATTCCGGCTACGTCGTTTGGCAGACCATCGAAGGGATGGATGGATGGAGGCGACTGTCCGGCAAGGCCGAGAACTGCACGATCTGCGACAATCCGGTGCACGACGGCAATCAATCGTTGCGTGTGGAACGCAGCGAAACCAGGTTCTGTCGAAGGTTCAGCGAGGATTTCGGCGACCGGGTTCTTGTTGACGTGCATCTGGCCATGGACGATGCCTCGAATACCGGCGAGACATATGTATATTTCGGCACTCGCGGATTATGCACGGAAGATACTGTCAGTAATGCCGACGTGGTCGTACAGATCGGCTTTTGCGATGGCTTTATTGCCTATCGAGGCGACGCCGGGGCCAAGCACATCGGCAAGTATGTCTCGGGTGCGTTCTACCGCTTCACGGCCGCCGTAAACCTGGCCGAGGGGACCTGGAACCTAAGAATTACAAGTGATGACGACCCGGATTTCACGCCGGTCGGTATTACCGATATCGGCTTCCGCGGCGCCGATGCCCGTGTGATCGAGGCCGTGTTGGTCAACAACTTTACTGCCACAAAAGACATTTATATAGACGATATTTCGGTGATTGCCTTGCCCGATTCGGCAAAGCGGCGACAGAAAGTAGGCCGGGTCACGACCCGGCCTACAAGCTTGCCGCAACAGAAAGGAGATGTACCCAGCGATAATCACCCCGAAACCACAAGTGTCAACCCAACCGAGCCGTCGGTTCTTACCGGAAAGGAGGAGTAAAGGAGGTACGGTGCGTTAGTGCGGGCGCGTCCGCACTAAAAACTGTAACCGTTCACGAGATGCGAGATGCTGGAATCGTAGGCTGGGTCGAGCGTAGCAAGGCCCACCTTGTCGTGGATTTTGCTATTGGTCATGTAGGAGGTGGGCCTCACTGCGCTCGACCCAGCCTACCACCGACATACCATGTGAATGGTTACGAAAAACTTCAGCGTTAGTGTTCAATTTTTACCACTACTTACTTAAGGACCTGCACTTTCTGAGAAATGAACTTTGCTACGTGGCCAACGCCATGAGGCTTTTGGCCAGGCCGATGATTTTTCGTGGGAGCAACCATATGTGGGTAATCGTCGATAATTCGTTTCGGAGAATCTGCTGGCGCAGGGCTT
>DAOWNK010000194.1 GCA_030642635.1 Pirellulales bacterium | reverse complement strand
TCCCCAGCCCCCAGCCCCTGGCCCCACCTACTTAATATCAGCATGGGAACTCTGCAAATTCTTTACCTGTTCACGTCCATCGCGAAACGCGGCGATACCCTTTGCGGCGGCCACAGCAGCGGCAAGCGTGGTTACGTAGGGGACCTTGCACCTGATCGCCGTCTGGCGGATGTATGCGTCGTCGGCCTTGCTCGCCTTGCCGCGAGGTGTGTTTATCACAAGCTGGATATCGCCGTCGATAATAGCGTCGGAGATGTTCGGCCTCCCCTCGCACATCTTCACGATCGGCTCGGACTGAATACCGTTCTCGGCCAGGAAGGCCCTGGTGCCGTCGGTCGCCTTGATCTTGAACCCAAGGTCGGCAAATCGTCGGGCAACGTCCTGCACGGCCGGCTTGTCGCGGTCGGCCACCGTGATAAGCACGGTCCCTTCAAGCGGCAACCGCTGACCGGCAGCCTCCTGCGCCTTGTAAAACGCCAGACCGAACGAGTTGGCCATGCCTAGCACCTCGCCGGTGCTCCGCATCTCCGGTCCCAACAACGGGTCGACGCCGTGGTACATGTTGAACGGGAAGACTGCCTCCTTCACGCCGAAGTGAGGGATCGATTTCCGGCCAAGACCCAACTCCGATAGCTTCTTGCCGAGCATCACCTGCGTAGCGATCCGGGCCATTGGTATGTTACAGACCTTCGAGACCAGCGGCACGGTGCGGCTGGCACGCGGGTTGGCCTCCAGTATGTACACCGTATCTTTGCAGATTGCGTACTGGATGTTCATCAGCCCCACCACGTTCAACTCGATTGCGATCTTCCGGTTGTACTGATGAATAGTGTCGATGTGCTTCGGCGGGATGCTGATCGGCGGGATCACGCAGGCCGAATCGCCGGAGTGCACGCCGGCCAACTCGATGTGCTCCATCACCGCCGGCACGAATGCGTCTTCGCCGTCGGCAATTGCGTCGGCCTCGACCTCGATTGCGTTCTCCAGGAACTTGTCGATCAGGATCGGGCGCTCCGGCGATACGTCAACCGCCGCGGCCACGTATCGCTCGAGCATCTGCCGGTCGTGTACGACCTCCATCGCACGGCCGCCCAGCACGAACGACGGGCGGACCATCAGCGGATAGCCGATTTTCTCGGCAATGGCCAAGGCCTCGTCCAGGTTACTGGCCATGCCGGACTCCGGCTGCGGGATACCGAGTTTTCGCATCGCCTGGTTAAACCGGTCGCGGTCCTCGGCCAACTCGATCATCTTCGGCGAGGTGCCGATGATCTTTACCCCGGCGGCGGCCAACTCGGCAGCGATGTTAAGCGGCGTCTGGCCGCCGAACTGCACGATCACACCGTCCGGCTGCTCCTTCTCGTAGATGCTCAACACGTCCTCAACCGTGAGCGGTTCAAAGTACAGCTTGTTCGACGTGTCGTAGTCGGTCGAGACGGTTTCCGGGTTGCAGTTGACCATGATCGACTCGCACCCTTCGTCCCGGATGGCCATCGCCGCGTGGACGCAGCAGTAGTCGAACTCGATCCCCTGCCCTATGCGGTTCGGCCCGCCGCCCAGCACCATGATCTTCTTGGCCGCTGAGGGGCGGGTTTCGTCCTCCTCTTCGTACGTGGAGTAGTAGTACGGTGTGGCCGCTTCAAACTCCGCGCCGCAGGTGTCGACCAGCTTGTATACCGCTTCAACGCCGCGGTTGATACGCTGCCGGCGCACCGCCGTTTCGCTTTCGCCGAGCAGATATCCGAGCTGCACGTCGGAAAAGCCCATACCCTTGGCCAGTCTGAATTCGTCGTCGGAGAGATCGGAGCACTTCTTTCCCGAAAGCCAGTCTTCGGTTTCCACGATCTGCTTGATGTTGTCCAGGAACCACGGGTCGATGGCGGTCAGTTCGTATACCCGGTCGGTCGTCATGCCGTGTTTGTAGGCGTAACGAATGTAGTAAATCCTATCGTTGCTGGGCACGGCGAGTTTGGTCTTGATCTGCTCGATGCTTATCTTGTTCCAGTCGTCGTCTTTTCCGTCGGCTCCCAGACCGAAGCGATCCGTTTCCATCGATCGCAGGCCTTTTTGCAGCGCCTCCTTGAAAGTGCGGCCGATGGCCATAACCTCACCGACCGACTTCATCTGTATCGTGATCGTGTCGTCGATATCCGGGAACTTCTCGAATGCGAAACGCGGGATTTTGACCACGCAATAGTCGATCGTAGGTTCAAAACAAGCCGGGGTCTCGCGGGTAATGTCGTTGGGTATTTCATCCAGCGTGTAGCCGACGGCCACCTTGGCTGCGATCTTTGCAATTGGAAAGCCGGTGGCCTTCGAGGCCAATGCCGAAGAGCGGCTCACACGCGGGTTCATCTCGATCACCACCAGCCGCCCGTCACGTGGGTTCTGTGCGAATTGGATGTTACAGCCGCCGGTCTCCACGCCGATTGCGCGGATGATCTTGATCGACCAATCTCGGAGTTTCTGGTACTCACGGTCGGTCATGGTTTGAATCGGGGCGACGGTGATCGAGTCGCCGGTGTGCACGCCCATCGGATCGACGTTCTCGATCGAGCAGACGATCACCACGTTGTCGGCCCGGTCGCGCATCACTTCAACCTCGAACTCCTTCCATCCTTCAAGCGATTCCTCGACCAGGATTTCAGACATCATGCTGGCACTCAAGCCACGTGAGGCCGTTGCCGTGAAGTCGTCCATGTTGTGGGCCATCCCACCGCCAGTGCCGCCCAGTGTGAATGCGGGTCGGATGATGCACGGAAGGCCGATTTCTTTGACGACCCGGTATGCCTCCTCCATGGAGTGTGCCAAAGCGGATTTGGGCAAGTCGATACCGGTCTTGCGCATCGTTTCACGAAAGGCGCCTCGATCCTCGGCGCGGTGAATTACTTCCCTGTCCGCACCGATCATCTCGATGCCGAGCTTATCGAGCACGCCCATCTCCGCCACTTTGAAGGCGGTATTCAGGCCGGTCTGACCGCCGAGGGTCGGAAGGAGTGCGTCTGGCCGTTCTTTCTCAAGCACCGATGCAAGGACTTCCGGTGTGATAGGCTCGACGTAAGTACGGTCGGCCGTTTCCGGGTCGGTCATGATCGTGGCCGGATTCGAGTTAATCAGAATTACCGAATAGCCATCTTCCCTTAAGACCTTGCATGCCTGCGTTCCGGAGTAGTCGAACTCACATGCTTGACCGATAACGATCGGTCCGGAGCCGATGATGACGCTTTTCTTGATGTCTGTGCGCTTAGGCATTTTTCGTCCGGTATTCGAGTGGTTTGCCGGTTCGCATCATCTCTGTAAAACGTTCGAACAGATACTGTGAGTCGTGCGGTCCCGGCGCGGCCTCGGGATGGTATTGCACCGAGAAGACCGGTAGTTCCCTGTGCATCATGCCTTCAAGCGTATCGTCGTTCAGGTTGACGTGTGTCGTCTCAACCGGGTGGTCTTCGATGGAGTCGATATCTACGGCAAAGCCGTGGTTTTGGCTGGTGATCTCGACTTGCCTGGTGTCGAGCCGCATTACCGGCTGATTCCCGCCGTGGTGGCCGAACTTCAGCTTGAAGGTCTTACCGCCAAGTGCTCTGCCGAGAATCTGGTGCCCCAGACAGATGCCGAAGATCGGTTTCTTGCCCAGTAGTTTTTTTACTTCATCCACGATGTGCGGTAGTGCCGCCGGGTCACCCGGCCCGTTGCTTAAGAAAATGCCGTCCGGTTGGTGCGCCAGCACATGTTCCGCCTTGGTCGCCGCCGGAAACACCGTTACCCGGCACCCATAGGCAACCAGCCCGCGCAAAATGTTGTATTTGATACCATAGTCAAGCGCTGCTACCTTGAACTCCGGCCTTTTCGGCTCGATATCCGGCAGAGGCTCGGACCACTCGTAGCGATTATCTTCCGTAACCTCCCTGACCAGGTCTCGGCCGATCACCCCGGGCGAAGCCTTGGCCTTCTCGACCAGGTTGTCCGGGTCGAGATCAACCGTGGAGAGCACGCCTTTCATGGCGCCTGCCTGGCGGATATGTTTCACCAGCCGCCTGGTGTCGATGTCCTCAACGCCCAGGATGTCGTGTTCCTTCAGGAAGTCCGCCAGCGACCTCCGGCAGCGCCAGTTCGAGGCAATGCGCGAATTTTCTTTAACGATGAACCCGGAGAGGAAAACCCCGCGAGACTCGAAATCTTCATCGGTTATGCCGTAGTTGCCCACCAGCGGGTAGCTCATGCACACCATCTGGCCGCGGTAGGATGGATCGGTGAGAATCTCGCCGTAGCCCGTCATCGAGGTATTAAAGACGACCTCTCCGCAGCACTCTCCTTCCGCACCGAACGAGCGGCCGCAGAAGTAGCTGCCGTCTTCGAGCGCCAGCAACGCACGTTGAATCATAGTTGCCCTCCACGCTCGTATGTCCGGCCGGTTTCGTCGCTTGCGACGTTCTGTCGTGCGATTTTCGCCACACGCCGGCCGCAAGGCGTGGGGTAATCTCCGGTAATACACGCCTGGCACAATTCGTCTGCACGGAAACCGATCGCCCGGGCCACAGCCTCGACCGGCAGATAGCGTAACGAATCGGCGCCGAGCACCTCGGCCATCTTGCGCTGGACCGCTTCGGTCATTACGCTCTCTTTCAGGAACTTCGGTGCGAACAGCTCGCCAATCGTCGACATATCGATGCCGTAGAAACAGGGGCTGATGATCGGCGGGCAGGCGACGCGGATGTGAACCTCGCGCGGCTTGCCGAGCCGTTGAATCTGCCGCAGAAGCACCCTCATCGTAGTCGAACGGACTATCGAGTCTTCGACCAACAACACCCGTTTACCTTCAAGGACTTCACGTAGCGGGGTATACTTAGTTTGCGCTTTGTGCTTTCTGTCGCCGCTGCCCTCGATGAACGTTCGGCCGCTATAGCGGTTGCGGATCAGGCCCTCGACGCTCGGCACTTTCAGGGCATAGGCCATAGCGTCCGCGGCCGCTTTGCTGGTGTCGGGCACCGGCACGACGATCGTATTGCTATCGATCGGCACGGTTTCGAGCTTGGCTAATTCCTCACCCAGCGCCTTACGCGCCAAATAAACGCTGCGCCCTTCCAGCGTGCTGGCGACGTTGGCGAAATAAACCCACTCGAAGAAGCAATGTGCCCTGCGCGTGCATGGGGCGAACTGCCGAAGCTGGAGCTTACCGTCCGAGATAATCGCGGCATGGCCGGGCGGCAACTCCTTGATGTCGTCCGGCTCGAAGCCGAGGTTCAACAGCGCCACGCTCTCGCTGGCCGCGGCGAACAGCGAGCCGCATACCGCATAACTCAGCGGCTTGATACCCAACGGATCTCGGACGACCATCATGTCACCCAGCGCGTCGAGAAACACGATGCTATAGGCGCCGTCAATTTGTTCAGCCAGGTATCGGCAGATGTCGACCAACGGCGGCCGCCCGTCGTCGCGCAGGGCCTTGCTGATATGGTGCATGATGACTTCGGTGTCGGTTTCGCGCGCGAGGTAGTTATCGCTGTTGCCGAGCAGTTCTGCACGCAATTCAGCATAGTTGGTTATTTGGCCGTTGAAGGCGAAGCTGAACCACTTGTGTTTTTTGATGTGGTGGCGTTCGAACGGTTGGGCGTAGCTGCGGTCTTCCAGCCCACAGGTGGCATATCGCACGTGTCCGATGGCGGCCCGGCCTTTGTATTCCTGCATAAGGCTCTCAAACTTCGCCCGATGGCTGGTCCGGAAAACCTCTCTGACGCTGCCCACCTCCTTGTGAGTGTCGATTAACTGGTTGCGGTGTGGACTATAGGTAGTCATGCCGGCGGAGAGTTGACCCCGATTTTGCACGTCCAGCAACATTCGCGGCATCAGCCGTGAGACTTCCTCGGGGTCATGGTCGGCCGCCAGAGGACTTTTCTCGCCGCCGGGCAGGTGGTAGATTGCGGCGACGCCGCATTCGTCGTGTATGTCGCTCATGTGACAGTGAAAAATCGGGACTATTGAGTTGCCAGAACCGAAGAGAAATCTACACGAAATGTTTCCCCATGTCCATCGCCCCCCCCATCTTCACCAAATCGGGGTGATTTTGTAGACTGATGTATAATACTTGGCTCTTCCGTTTTTAGGTGCAAAACGCTAGAAACACGGCCTTCAGGCCGGCGGCCATCTCGCGTAGCTCGGCGATGCTCCGCTGGACCGCTTCCGAGGCCCGGTTCAGGTCCAGAATCAGCCGGCTGAAGAGTGTGC
>DAOWNK010000114.1 GCA_030642635.1 Pirellulales bacterium | reverse complement strand
GCACACTCTTCAGCCGGCTGATTCTGGACCTGAACCGGGCCTCGGAAGCGGTCCAGCGGAGCATCGCCGAGCTACGCGAGATGGCCGCCGGCCTGAAGGCCGTGTTTCTAGCGTTTTGCACCTAAAAACGGAAGAGCCATAAAACTGCACGTTTGGAACTTCTCGCTGCCGGAGCGGAACCATATCGAGACTGGCTTCGGGCTTAACATTGGAAACATATACCGCTACCACCAACTCAAGACCGAGGCCGACAAGCGCAAGGTGGTTGACATGTACCACCAGAGCTTCGCCGACCACCGCATCAGCCCCTACAATCCGACGCCTTTGGACCCGATCAGTGTAAAATTCCTCCCGGATGCCGATCCGCCGCGTGCGGATGTCGATTTCTCGGCGTTCGATCCGGCGATGACCCGAGCAGTCGAGAAATTCAACTTCACCGGTTTGCGACTGCGAATTCAAGGCATGGGCGGCGGAACGTTCCACAAACGTTATGAACCGAAAATCGGCAAGTTCGGCGAAGAAACGCCCGAGTACCAAGTCATGTTCTCCAGCCAAGTGAAGCAAATCGAAGAACACCTGCGCAAAAAGGATTGGCTGGAAATGGCCTACATCTACTGGTTCGACGAGCCGGCGCCGAAGGACTACGAGTTTGTCACCAGTGGGATGCAGCGGCTGAAGAAGTATGCACCGGGTTTGCGAACGTTTTTGACCGAACAGGTTGAAGAGGGGTTGAAAGGAATCGATATTTGGTGCGTGGTTACTCTTCGTTACGACGCCGAGGCTGCCAAAAAACGTCGAGCGGAAGGTGAGCGGTTCTGGTGGTACGTCTGCTGTGGGCCGAAGGCCCCGTACTGCACGCTGTTTATCGACCACCCGGCCGTCGAGCTGCGCACCTGGCTGTGGCAGACGTGGCAGCGCGACATCAAAGGCGTGCTGATCTGGCAGGCCAACTACTGGACCTCCAGCGCGGCCTATCCAGACAAGCCGCAGAATCCATACGAGGATCCGATGGGTTACGTCAGCGGCTATGACACGCCGAAAGGGACGAAAAAGTTTTGGGGTAACGGCGACGGTCGGTTCATCTACCCGCCCACCTCTGCCGCCGTGCCCGGCCTGTCGGGCGACGGGCCGGTCATCGAGCCGCCGGTATCGAGCATCCGCTGGGAGATGCTCCGCGAGGGGATCGAGGACTACGAATGCCTCTACATGTTGCGTGATTTGCTCGCCAAGCGACGCGACAATCTCTCGGCCGAGCAGGTCAAGCGGTATGAAGCATTGTTGGAGGTACCCGAGGATATTACCAGCGATATGACCACATTCAGCACCGACCCTGCGCCGATTTATGCCAGGCGCGAGGCGGTTGCCAAGGCGATCGAGCAGTTGGTAAAATAGTCGTTGTGACCGACGACTCAAAACCCGATATCTCCGAACTGATCGAGCGGGCCAGGGACGGCGACGACGAATGCCGAAACCAATTGTTCGGCCTGTGCCGCAGCTACTTGGGATTCGTCGCTCGTTCACAGGTCGAAAGTTCACTGCGTGTAAAGGTCGACGCCTCGGACCTGGTGCAGCAGACGATGCTCGAAGCGCACCGCGATTTCGACCGGTTCAAAGGCACTTCAGAGAAGGAATGGCTTGGGTGGCTGCGCAAGATTCTTTCGAACAACGCAGCCGACTTCGTGCGACAATATCACGGCACGGCAAAGCGACGGGCACGGCGAGAGGTGCCGTTTCGCGACCCGGCCGACAGCGCCATGCACGGTGCGCCGGAACCTGCCGCCGGTGGTCCGACCCCAAGCCAGGAATTTTTGCGGCTTGAAGGCGAACTGCGCGTTACCGCAGCCTTGGCCGAGTTGCCCGATGATTATCAAGAGGTAATCGTGTTGCGTAATCTCCAGCGGCTGCCGTTCAGCGAGGTGGCCGATCGGATGGACCGCAGCCGACCGGCCGTGCAGATGCTTTGGATGCGTGCGATCAAAAAATTGCAAGAGGTGATGATAAACGATGAATGATTTACCGCTTGCGGCTTAGCAGTTTGCCGCTTGCGGCTTAGCAGTGGCTTTTGGGTAATTTTTGCAGGAACAACTCATGGACGATCCACCAGACGACCGGCAAGTCCTCGAACTGCTCGACGGCTACCTGGCTCGCCTGCAGGCCGGGGAGACGCCGGATCGTGGGACGTTTCTGCGTGAACACCCGGAACTGGCCTCAGCGTTTGATTGCATGGATGTACTGGAAAGCTTGGCCCCGGAACAACTCGGCGGTGCAGTGGCAGACTGTGAATCGCTCACCGGCGAGTTGCCTCGGACGTTCGGCCAATACGAGCTACTAAGCGAGATCGGACGCGGCGGGATGGGCGTGGTCTATCGTGCGCAGCAAGAAGGGCTCGACCGCATCGTAGCGGTCAAGATGATCCTGGCCGGGCACCTGGCCTCGCCCGAGCACGTTCGTCGTTTCCATGTCGAGGCCCGGGCCGCCGCAAAGCTACGGCATCCGAACATCGTACACATACACGAGGTCGGCCAGATAAACGGTCAAGATTACTTCGCCATGGAGTACGTCGAGGGCGATAGCCTGGCCGAGCGGATCGCCCAGGGGCCGCTGGACGTTGACCGGGCCGTTCGACTTGTGGGTGCGGTTGCCCGCGCGGTCGACCATTTGCACAGTCAGGGGATCGTCCACCGCGATCTGAAACCGTCGAACATTCTGCTCGACGACGATGGGGCGCCATACGTAACCGATTTCGGCCTGGCGAAGGTTTTCGGGCTTGGCTCTGAGATGACCGCAACGGGGGTCATCGCCGGCACGCCCAGCTACATGGCGCCCGAGCAGGCGTCCGGGCACGGCGCCGATGTCGGCCCGATGGCCGACGTCTACAGCCTTGGGGCAATTTTGTACGAGTTGCTGACCGGCCGACCGCCGTTTTGCGAGGAGAACCCGCTAGAGACGCTCATGGGTGTGCTGGGCCGCGAACCGGCCTTGCCGCGACAGTTGAACCCGCGAATACCACGCCAACTCGAGTTGATCTGCCTGAAATGCCTGGCCAAGTCGCCCGAGGATCGGTACGCATCGGCCGACGCGCTGGCCGACGACCTGGAGCATTTCGCTCGCGGCGAGGCGCTGGAGCTTCGCCTTCCACACCTGACGCAGCGGTTCTTCAGTTGGACGCGGCGACAGCCGGCGTTGGCATCGCGGTTGGGAGCGCTGGGACTGTTCTATGTCGTCGAGACGATCAACTACTTTGCCGCCGAGGTGAAGTGGGACTTTCACTGGAAGGTCTCTGTGTTGATGGGCGTTTGGGCGGCGGCCTCGATCGCCTGCCAGAAGATTATCGACAGCCGACATTGGGACATCTCAACACGGTTCGCCTGGGGCGTGCTCGACTCGATCTGCTTGCTGGCCGTGTTGCTGGTGGCCAACGGCGCGGCCAGCCCGCTGATCGTCGGCTACCCGCTGCTGATCGTGGCGTCCGGGCTGTGGTTTCGTGTGCGGTTTGTGTGGTTTATGACCGGTTTGTCGCTGCTTTCGTACGGTGTGTTGGTGCTCGATTTCTACTGGCGTCAAAAGGAACTTCACGCCGATGCGTTCGCTGTGGCCGACCGGCATGTAATTTTTGCTGTTGCGCTACTGGTGCTCGGCTCTGTGACGGCGTATCTGGTCCATCGCGTGCGGACACTGAGCAGCCTTTACGGTCGGCAGGCGCCGTAATGTTGAGTGTTGAAATTGCACATGCGTACTGTTAGAATAGTATTCAGTATTTAGCCCCGGGGCTAGTATGACAGCGCAAGATTGGTAGTTTGCCCGCCGTGTATTCACGGCGGGCTAAATAGGAAAGCTGCGAACTACTGAGTTTTCAATTCAACTAGAAGGAGACGAACCATGTCGAATAGAACATCGGCCCTTACGCGGCGGCGGTTTCTGAAAACCGCAGCCGGGGCAAGCGCCGTACTAGCTATACCACAATTCATACCCGGCGCCGCATTGGGTAAGGACAAGGTAGTACCACCAAGCGAGCGGATCGTGTTGGGCGGCATCGGCATAGGAAACCGAGGAACCTACGACCTCTCCTGCTTCTTGCCACAACCGGATGTCCAATTCGTGGCCGTGTGCGATGTCAAGGCGGCCCGTCGCGCGGCCGTAAAGAAGATAGCCGATCAGAAGTATGGCAACCAAGATTGTAAGACCTATCGCGACTTCCGCGACCTTTTAGCCCGCGACGATATCGATGCCGTACTGATCGCCACCGGCCCGAACTGGCACGCCACGGCCGCGATGTACGCAGCCCGTGCCGGCAAAGACATGTATTGTGAAAAACCCTGCACGAAAAACATTGCCCAAAGCCTGGCCCTGGCCGCAACCATGCGTCGTACCGGTCGGGTATTTCAGGCGGGCACACAACGTCGCAATCTACCCCACTTTGCCTTCGCCTGCGAGTTGGCAAGAACCGGGCGACTGGGCAAACTCAAGAGGGTTCACGCCCACCCGTGCGGCATGAAAACATTTAGCAGTGGTTGGGCCACGCCCGAGCCTGAGCCGCCCAAAGAAGTGGTGGACTGGGATACGTATCTCGGCCCCGCGGCTTGGCGTCCTTTCAACAAGAAGCATCTCGACGGCTTTAACTTCGAGAAGGGTGGCGGACTGGTGGGCGGCGGCGTTCTGGAATGGGGATCGCACTGCGTCGACCTTTGCCAATGGGCGGCCGATGCCGACAGCACGGCCCCAATCGAGTACAACCCGCCGGAGAACGGCCGGATAGTTGCCCGTTATGAAGACGGCGTCGAGCTGGTGCTCCGCGATGACGGCTGGCTCCCCTTGGGTTCGTGCCCCGTGCGGTTTGAAGGCGAAGAGGGTTGGGTCGAGGCGGGCGACTGCGGCAAGCTGGCGCTGAGTTCGCCGACTCTGCTCGCCGGTCAAAAGGTGGCCGAAATCGGTGGTTACCCGGCCACGTTCCATGTCCGCGATTTCCTCGACTGTGTTAAAACACGTAGCCAGCCGTTGGCCAATGCCGAAGCGGCCTGCCACTCGCACATCGCCTGCCACGCGGCCAACATTGCAACCTTCCTCGGTCGCAAGCTCGCCTATGATCACAAGAAAAACGAGTTCATCGGCGACGCAGAGGCAAACCGTTTGCGTAGCGAGGCCCTCCGCGAGCCGTGGCGGATTTGAGTATTACAGTATTAAAAGCCCCCCGACTGCGTCGGGGGGTTGCGAAGCCGCAAGCGGCCTTTCATCAATCTCTTGTTTTTACAACCAAAAAGGAACCATTCCAATGTTTTACACAAGACACATCCTCATGGCGGTTACGGCTGCATTCATATTGGCGGCGACGTCCGCTTCGGTATTAGCGAAAGACACGCCCGCCGCACAGGAAGAGACCGCCAAACTTATCGCCGTGCTCAAGTCCGACTCGCCAAAGGCCGAAAAGGCGATCACCTGCAAGCGTCTGGCCATCTACGGCGGCAAAGACGCCGTCGGCGAACTGGCGAAACTCTTGCCCGACGAACAACTCAGTTCCTGGACTCGCATCGCCTTAGAAGCGATACCCGGCCCGGAAGCCGACGCGGCGCTGCGCGACGCGATGCAAAAACTTAACGGTCGCGTGCTCATCGGAGTGATCAATTCCGTTGGGGTCCGCCGCGACGCCAAGGCGGTTGACCAGCTTGGCGTGCTGCTGAAGAACTCCGACGCTGGTGTAGCTTCGGCCGCCGCGCTTGCTCTGGGCCGTATCGGAAACGCTCCGGCGCGGACCATTTTGGAACAATCGTTACCCACCGCGCCGCCGGCTGTCCGCACGACCGTCGCCGAGGGCTGCATACTATCGGCCGAAAGACTGCTGGCCGACGGCAAGCACGACGAAGCCGTAAAACTTTACGACAAAGTCCGCAAGGCCGACGTTTCCAAGCAACGCATTATCGAGGCGACCCGCGGTGCGATTCTGGCGAGCCGCTCAGCCGGCGTTCCGCTTCTGGTCGAGCAATTGCAGTCGGCCGACAAGGCAATGTTCAATATCGCCTTGATGACTGCCCGTGAGCTTGCCGGAAGCGAAGCGACCGAGGCGCTGGTATCGTTGTTGAGTAAAGCGACTCCCAAACGTCGTGCCCTACTGATCGTGGCCTTGGCCGAACGCGACGACCCCACCGTACTACCAACCATGCTTAAGGCGGCCCAAAGCGGCCCCAAGGCGGTACGAATTGCAGCACTGGGTATGATTCCCCGCGTGGGCAACGTTTCCTGCGTAGACACCCTGCTCGAAGCCGCATTGGACGCCGATGCCGATCTGGCCACGGCGGCCAAAGCCTCGCTCGAAAAACTGCCCGGCAAAGCGGTCGACGCCGACCTGGCCGCCAGGGTGTCGCAAGCCAAGGGCAAAACCCGTTGTGTCCTCATCGAGCTTGCCGGTCTGCGTCGCATCGACGCCACATCCGAGTTGCTCAAGGCGGCCGACGATCCCGACGTGCAAATCCGTGCCGCCGCCCTGACCGCTCTTGGCGCCACCGTCGGACCCGACAACCTCTCCTTCTTAATCGATCGGGTTGTTGCGCCCAAACAGACCGAAGACACTCCATCGGCTCAACGCGCCCTGCGAGCCGCATGTATCCGCATGCCGGACCGCGAAGTGTGTGCGACCAAACTGATCGTCGCCATGCAGAGCTCTGACGTGCCGACAAAGTGTCTCATGCTGGAAATTCTCGGCAACGTGGGCGGCAAAAAGGCCCTCAGTGCGGTCGGAGCCGCCGCGAAAGGAACCGACAAGCAACTCCAAGACACGGCCACTCGCATGTTGGGTAAATGGGTAACAGTCGACGCGGCGCCCGTGCTTCTCAACTTGGCGAAGACGCTACCGGACGGCAAGTTCAAAATTCGTGCGATGCGCGGTTATATCCGCATCATTCGCCAGTCGAAGCTCCCGACGAACCAAAAGCTTGCGATGTGTCGGAAAGCAATGCAAGCGGTCCAACGCGACGAGGAGAAGAAACTCGTGCTGGAAGTGTTGAATCAGGTGGCAAAATGAACGTATACGTCATCATTGGGCACCAGCGGCAAGGCAGTTTTTGCCACGCAATTGCCCAAACGGCAGTCGAGCAGTTGAAGACGGCTGGACATGAGGTCGTCTACCATGATCTGTACGCAGAAGACTTCGACCCGGTACTGCGCCACGAAGAGATCGACGGCGAGGTGACCGACCCGGTCGTCAAGCGGCACATCGCCGAGGTGCTTGCTGCCGACGGTTACGTCGTGGTGCATCCGAACTGGTGGGGCCAGCCGCCGGCAATGCTCCGCGGATGGCAAGACCGCGTGCTCAGACAAGGCTCAGTCTACCGGTTTACAGAGGAAGGCGTGATCGGAATGCTCAAGGGCAAGTCCGCCGTGGTGTTCACCACCTCGAATACGCCACGTGAGGTCGAGCAGGCGGCCTTCGGCGACCCATTGGAAAACCTGTGGAAGACGTGCGTGTTCGGTTTCTGCGGCGTAGAGGACTTTTATCGCCGCAATTTCGAGTCGATCATAATGAGCACACCGGAGGAGCGTAAACAGTGGCTTACCGAAGTGCGTGCGACGATTAAGGAGCGATTTTAGACCACATTTAGCCGCCGTGCCGGCGGCTGCTAAACGTGAGAATTGACTTTGTTTAGCGGTCGCCGGCACGGCGACCTTCGCTAAATCAGTGCCGGAGGTGGGACTTGAACCCACACGACCTCAAGGGCCACTGGATTTTGAATCCAGCGCGTCTGCCATTCCGCCACTCCGGCCGAGTATCCTGCATGGATGCGGGACTTTCGACGATTCTATTTTATGCAATGGTGGTTGGCAAGTCCAAATTGCTTGCCGTGGCTTTGTTCGGTTGTTATAATACTTAATGGATGAGGACAACACGATTTCTACTGCAAACGGCATGGTCGGGCATGCTCAACCCATCTAAATTTCGTAATCTACTTCGGCGTCGCGGCATCTTTCCGCCCGTGCTACGTTTGGGTCTGCGTGCAGCGGAAGTGCCGTACACATGGGCCGTATGCTGGCGAAACTGGCGGTACGACTCCGGCGCCGCCGAAATGTATTGCGTCGGGGTGCCGGTCGTCAGTGTCGGGAACCTGACGCTCGGCGGGACCGGCAAAACACCCATGGTCGAGTGGATCGCACGTTGGTTCTACCGGCACGGCGTGCGAGTGACGATAATCAGCCGCGGTTACGGGTCTAAGGCCGGCCGGCCGAACGACGAGGCGCTGGAACTGGCTCAGAAGCTCCCGGACGTGCCGCATCTACAGAATCCCAACCGCCTGGACGCCGCCCACAAGGCCGTCAAGGAGTTGGGGTGCCAACTGATCGTGCTGGACGACGCCTTCCAGCACCGCCGTATCTACCGCGATTTGAATATCGTGATGCTCGACGCCTTGGAGCCGTTCGGGTTCGGCCACGTGTTTCCGCGAGGTACGCTTCGGGAACCGGTTGCCGCACTAGGCCGCGCCGACGTTGTGGTGCTTTCTCGGGCAGACATGCTCGATTCACGGCAGCGGGACAAGATATGGCGAGCGGCACGGCACAACGCACCGAACGCACTCTGGATGGAAGTTGCACACGCACCGCGGGCGTTGATTTCATCGGATGGGCGTGAGGAACCGCCCGAGTCGCTGGCCGGTTCGGCGGTGGCCGCGTTCTGCGGTATCGGCAACCCGGCCGGGTTCCGACACACGCTCGAAGCATCTGGATACAAGATTGCCGCCTTCCGCGAATTTCCCGACCATCATTGCTACAACCACCGTAATCTCAAGTCGCTTGCCGACTGGGCCGCTCGACTGGACGTGGCGGCCGTGCTCTGCACGCATAAGGACCTGGTCAAACTGGACGTCGACCAATTGGGCGACCGGCCGATTCGGGCGGTGAGCGTCGGCCTGGAAATCCTTGCCGGTCAGGAGAAATTTGAGGATAAGTTGCGGAAATTGCTGCCGCACGGGGTCGTTTAGTAGGATAACTTGCCTCGCCGGGCAAAATCGCTAAAATAGATCGTCTATCGAAGGCATGGTACACTTGTATTGTGCACCGTGTCCGATTTTCCGGAGAGGTGGCTGAGTGGTCGAAAGCGCGGGTTTGCTAAATCCGTGAGGGCGCAAGTCCTCCGCAGGTTCGAATCCTGTCCTCTCCGCTTTTCAGTTTTGACAGCGGATGACATCGCTTATCAGGATTTGCATAAACCCCTGTCGGCACAGGGGTTTTGCTTTGCGCGGTCAACTCCTGACAACCGCCGGTGCGCTGCCCTTTTACATGCCGTTCTCCAACCGGGGTTTTGTGAATTGTTGGATATTTGGACGCATGTTTCACCAGTCCAAAAATTCCCACAGACCGCCGTGAGCGGTCGTAAGTTGTTGCCGAATACCATGTTGCGGTGACCGGCCATTGGCGATACTGAAAGCTGAGAGTTTGTGAATAAATTGATTTCTC
>DAOWNK010000297.1 GCA_030642635.1 Pirellulales bacterium | reverse complement strand
GCACACTCTTCAGCCGGCTGATTCTGGACCTGAACCGGGCCTCGGAAGCGGTCCAGCGGAGCATCGCCGAGCTACGCGAGATGGCCGCCGGCCTGAAGGCCGTGTTTCTAGCGTTTTGCACCTAAAAACGGAAGAGCCCAACATCTTGTTTGCGTAGTCTTTCCCGTATGTTGCAGCGGGCAAAGGCTTCCCCTCCCTTTTGTAGATGTCGATGGTTTCTTCAACGAGTTCACATAGCTCAGCGAAGACGTCCTGCTCGTTGTCTCCGTGGCACCCACCGTAAAACAAACCGGGGCAGCTTCCAACAAAACATTTATCTTTTTCAGACCATTCGACAATTTTAACGTAACGTGCGCTTTCCTTCATTTTTTGGATTTCCTTATAGCTGCTTTTGCTGCCTTCTCTTGATAACACCTTGCAGACATTCGCTCCACGCAGATAAACTGCGTGTGGGCGATTCGGTACGCGGCACACCAGGATTTGTTATGCTGAAGCATAACCTACCACCTACCACCTACGCTAGGAACGCACGCCGCGAGGACGCGGCGGCTAAACGGAATTACCGCCTTCACCCGTCTCGTTCTCCTCGACCTCGTGCATAACCTCGGCCACCTCGCGGCGGCTGCCCAGGTAATAGCAAACGCCGATCATGGCTATCAGGATACAGATTAGCCGATACCCCAACGCGACGACCAGGCCTTGGCCGGCGGGAATCGCACCCTCGGATACCCGCGTGTAAAGGAAATCGAGCACGAACTCATACGGACCCATCGGCAGCGGCAACGCGCCGGTCGATGCACTCAGCGGGATGACTACAAAGTGTATGGGCAGCGAGAGCACCTCGCCGGGCAGCCCGCGGGCAACCAGGTAAACGCCGATCGTAAACAAACAGTGGACTCCCACGCTCATCACGGCGGCGGCCAGCAGCACACCCGGCTGTCGGCGATACATGCGGACCGATTCGACGAGGTCCTCGATTACGTGCCCGACGCGCGGGATTCGTTCAAGCGCCTTGGTGAATTTTCCATCGGTAACGCCTGGAATGAACAGAATGCCGATTCCCAACGCGCCGGCGGCCGTCAAGGCGAACGTGATGTAACAAATCGCGCGTATCTCCGGCGCCGGTATCTCCAAGAACCCCGTCAAGAGGATCGCAACCGCCGCGACTACAAACACCATGTACAGCCCAATCACCCTGTCGATAACCACCGAGGCCACGGCCTTCACCCGGAACTGCGGGTGTTCGTGTGCGAGCATTACGGCCTTCAGCAGATCGCCGCCGATGATCCCCATCGGGGCAAGATTGAACAGGTAGCCGAGGAAACCGATTCTCATCGCATCGCGGAACCGAAACGGCAACCCTAGCGCACGGACCAGATACCACCAACGAATGAACGTCAGCAACACCCCGGCGAAACAAAACCCCAGCGCAGCGGCCAGCATACTCCAGTGTTTCGGCTGGCCCAGCAGGTTGGCGAAGACGTTTTGCCCGTCCGGTTGCGGCCTGGTGGCATTCCATACCAGGTAGGCAAGAATGCCGACCGAAACGACGATTTTCAGGAGTGTGATGAGGAATTTTTTCAATATTTCAAACTCCGTAATACTAACGAACACACCACGGAGTCACGGAGGACACGGAAAATGGAACCACAGATAAACACAAATAAACACGGATAGAAACAGAAGATAATCAGTGTTCATCAGTGTTCATCCGTGGTTCCATAGTCCTTTTTTCTCCGTGTTCTCTGTGATTCCGTGGTGAACGCACCCTACAAACTCCAAATTATCGCAATAACCCAGCCGACGGCACAAATCTGGCTCGACCTGGACGAAAAAGCGATCTCCACCGGCGAGCCGCCGGCGCCCTCCTGGTCGGCCAGCCGAAGGTAGTTAAGTATCCCAAACGCAACGAACGGCATCGACGCCAGTTCGCGGCCCGGCGCCAACACGGCCGAGTTGATACTATATAGCGCATACGAGAGCAACGCTACGCCGGCGCAGATCGTCATCGCCTGGTTCAAAAACGCCGTGCTGTAGCCGCGTAGGCTGGGACGATGGTTGTGATCCATCCCGACCGTCAGATCGGCCCAACGTTTTGTAAAACCAAGGAAAAGCGCCAGCGACGAGGTGCACAACAAAAGCCATGCCGATGGATCGGCGACAACCAATGCACAGCCCAGCAGCACGCGAATTACAAAACCGGACGAGAGCATAAAGACGTCCAACAGCGCCACGTGTTTCGCACCCAGGCAGTAGGCCGCGTTAATTCCGACGTAGACGAGCACAAGCGTAATCACTCCGGCTCGCCCGGCCGCAAGGCACAACACCATGCCGATAAGCAGAAGCACCACGAACTGCACGGCGGCGACGCTGGGCGAGATCAATCCGGCCGCGACCGGGCGGTCGCTCTTCATGGGGTGCAGCCGGTCCGACTCGGCGTCGAGCAGGTCGTTCAGCGTATAAACCGCAGAGTTGACCAGACAAAATCCGACCAGCCCAAGCAGAATCGCTACAGGGTCCAGCATGGCATCCACCTGCCCGGCGTCGGCCAGCGCAAAGGGGATTGGGATCAGAACGAAGACGTTTTTGATCCAGTCCTTCGGTCGGGCGAGTCGGATAAGTGCAGTTAGCATTTGTACTTTCTGCCGCCAAATATGGTTTCAAAACCGAGAAATAGTGGCACCGGCGTCTCGCCGGTGGTTGAGAACCTCTAATTTCGCCACACCGGCGAGACGCCGGTGCCACTATTTTTCATGGGTTTGAGGGTTTTGAAAACACGACCATTAAAAACCTATCCGCCGCATTACAAACCTCGGCAGGTGGCGAATTACCCACATTACGTATCGCCATATCGGCGGGACGTAAACCAGCGGCGTGCCGCGGTCGACGGCCCGAAGTATGCGTGGAGCGACATCTTGCGGATTGCACGCAAACGGCGGCGGTTTCAACCCGGCCGTCATGCCGGTCTTTACGAAACCCGGCTTCACGCATACCGTTTTTAACCCACTGGCGCGGAACTTGTGGTCCAGTCCTTCGAGATAATGCGAAAGTCCCGCCTTGGCCGAGCCGTACAGGATTACCGGTTTGCGGCCGCGATCGCCCGCCACGCTGCTCAGCACACACAGCGTCCCCCCGCCACGGGCAATAAGCCGTCGTCGGACCTCCTCGCAAAATAAGACCGTGTTGGTGTAATCAGCCGTGAGCACCCGCGCGGCCTGCTCCTGGTCCGATTCGAGTTGCTCCTGTGTGCCGAACAGCCCGGCCGTGACGACCACCGTCTCCAGGGCGTCGAGTTCCCGCTGTGCACAGTCCAACGCATTTCCGAAAGTTTCCGGTTTCAACAAGTCGCAAAATGCTGTTTTTACAGTGCCTTTGGCGCCGCGACATTCTAGGTCCCGGGCGGAACGCTCCAACTCATCACTGCTACGCCCCATCAGAAAGAGCCGATCGCCGCGCTCGGCCATCAGCCTGGCCAACGCGCGGCCCATGCCTTTCGTTGCGCCCAGTAATGCGACTTTCATGGGGATGCTCCTAATTCCAAAGCATTATCCCAAATACTGTTGAATTAGTGGTAATATCACAAAAACACAGTGGAACCGGCGTCTCGCCGGTGTGGTGGAACTTGTGACAACGCCTCCACTTATATTCCACCGGCGGGACGCCGGTGCCACTG
>DAOWNK010000199.1 GCA_030642635.1 Pirellulales bacterium | reverse complement strand
CTTGTTTTGAAACCGCAGCATGATGGAAGAGCCTTTTTTAGTGTATACCAATTATCGCTGTTTTTTCAGAAAGTGCAGTATCTAAGGCAATGATTCCCGGGAACCGTGCTTTTTCAATTTGTTCTGCAGCTTTGCGTACGTGTTTTTCGAGATTGGAGAGGCTCTTGATACGCTTTGCCGCAATCCCAAACTTGACGCCATCAATGTGACACGTGACATCTGGTTCGTCTCGGGCAACGGGGAGGAGTCCGGCATTCTGGCAGATCGCGGCCACGAAAAGCTCGAATTGTGCGTCACGACCCTTTGACTGGCCACGATCTTTATGGGGTAGCAGTGAATCTTTTATTGTGTTTCTAACCAACCGTTGAAATTCAGCGTCCGTGGGGTGCGCCGCCGCTTGTTCAAATACAAAGCCGAGAACCTGAAAGTCACGTTCAGCTTCGAGTGCGGTTTCGTATTCCGGGTCATCCGGCGGAATGATCCCGTCCGCTTCGGTCAACACCCGGTGCATTCGCATCAGACGCGACCGCGAGTTTAGCGTGAACCCGAGCGCCTTGATGGACTCGATAACGAACTCTGCGTTTTCAGATCGTGTGCGGCGAACTATAAGATTGTCTCCCATTAAGATTATCAAAGTGGTGCGGAGGGAGGGAATCGAACCCTCCATCGCCCTAGCTCCTGGACTACGCATTGAAAGCTTTCCATGTATCACCTCTTCTGACTTCGGAGCCATCACCAGATCTCCGCAGTAGGGCTACTCCTGCCACCAGACTTGTTATTACAACATTCAGGTTCATAAGCACCTCCATTCTAATGAAGATACTGATGTTGACTCCGAATGAGGCAACTACATGGAGGGTGCTCTCAACGCTTGCACCCAAGTTCTGCACGGATGTTGTCCGTGTCTAAAATCATCTTTTCCTCCTTGCGAACTACTGTTTATTGAGCAGCCTCAAATTGATAATGGGACGCGCCACTACCTAATAACGCCCCACCCAACAGTTCTGATTATAGCACACAAGTCGCGGGGTGCAACGGTCTACCAGTCCCCAAACAGTCGCCCTTCAGTGCTAATGTTGTGGCTTGGAAGTGTCGATTAACGCGCCGGTGCCACCCGGTCAAAATTCGCCCATATTGTCCTAAGCGATTTCTGTAACACTTCAGCCGTTTGGAATGGTAGCGGCGCTGTTTTGCAAACACCCCCATTTAGCCGCTGTGCTTGCACAGCGCGTCGTCGTCGAGTCACCGTTGCTTGCAAACGCGCTGGGCAAGCCCCAATCCCGTTGAATTAAGGAGCAGGATCAGTGGCACCGGCGTCTCGCCGGTGTGACGTACCTCGAAGCAATACCTAGACTTAAGCATCACCGGCGGGACGCCGGTGCCACTGTGTTTTTTCTTGATGTCATCACTAATTCAACGGTATTGGGGCAAGCCCAGCGGCTAAATGGGCGAAAAATGCCCACATTATTTCAAACGGCTCCGGTTGCGTTGCGTAAACGTGCGGCGCATATTTTTATTAGAACGCAGCGGAAGGAAAACTCCGCATTCTCGGCTACCTTTGGACAGGGGTCTTGAAACGCCGCGAGCAGGCTCCGGGCAACTTCGGGACTTTCTGTGCCGATGTTTCCTAGTGTTTCCGTAGCGGCAAGTCGTACTGCGATGTCGGGGTCTTTCAAGGTTGCGAGTATCTCGCGTTCCGCCACTGCTGCGGCTTTCCCCAGCTTGCCGAGCACCGTCAATGCCGACACTCGCACCGACGCAACTGGAACTTGCAGTTTACGCACCAGAGACGACACCGGCGATGAGGACTTATTGATGTCTGCGTTGGCAATATGTCCAAAATCGTCAACAAACGGCGGGAAATCTCGGGCTTCGATGTATCCGGAGGCGAGTGCTCCAACGTCTCGATGATTTCCGCATACGTCCGGGCAAGGGCAGGTGAAGGGACGATAGGGGCCGGATGCCACGAGGTATTCAGCGCCACAGCCACGCCCCGACATGCGGCCGCACGCACGACGGCGGATTGATGCTCCAGCAGCGGCACAAGGACCGGGACGGCCGCCCGACCGGTTTCGGCGACGCTGATAATCAGCCGGTTCTGCCGCCACAATGTACTTAGATCGTGCTTGTTCCAAATTATGGCAGTGTCTACGCCATTATTCTTTAAGTAGCGTTTTTTATGCCAATTGGGAAAATTTTTCCGGCCCTATACATACAGTCATCCTCTCTAATAATCCAGGCATCCGGCGTTGCCGATAGTGTCGTTGTACCCATGAATCCATACATCTACTCGGGCCAACTCAACATCACAACACCGGTCATCTACACCAGCGGCGCCTGCGTCGAAGAATGCCCGGAGTGATCAAAGCATGTCTGGAAATCGGCGAGTAGCCACGGTGGTCCGTCGTTTATACCAGATTCACGTACAGTGGTTATACCACCGTTGCGGTTGCATCGTAATGCGACTGTAGTGCCGCGGTAAACAGGCGGTGGCTGGTGGCAACTTCATCCGGCGTTACGCATCCGGCGAATTTTTTGATCGGCCGGCCGTGTTCCAATTCGTAGAGGAACGCCGCCCACATCTGAAGGATGACGTCGGAGAAGCCCGGCTCGAATATCCCACCGGTAATGCTTGCCAATGCGGTCTCGTGTCCCATGTCGATTTGGCCCCAAACCTGCTCTCCTCCGTCGTACTGTAACAGTTCAAGCAGTTTTGGGTTTTTGGTGGAGAAACGTGCGGCGGCCTTGGTGCCTAATACTTCTAAGTACCAGGTGTTTTTCTCACCCGGTGCGATTCGCTGGGTCTTTAGCGTCATCGGAAACGTCTCGCCGCCGGTCGGGTCTACTGCATCGCACAGCAGCGTGGCGTTGTCCCATGTCTTGCACGGCGCCATGCCGCCGGCGCCGTCGGGTCTTTGCTTGACAATATCGCTTAGGATTGCACGGACGGTTTTGGGAATCCATCCGGCACGGAACGGCACGTGACAAACGTGCATGCCAAGGTCGCCCATGCAGCCGTACTCGCCGTTGAACTCGACCATCCGTTTCCAATTGAGCGGCTTTTGCGGATCGAGATCGCTGGAGTGGAGGAAGCCGGCGTCCACTTCAATAATTTGGCCAAAGGCATTGTCCTCGATCATCCGCCCGATTCGTTGTACCGCCGGGTAGAACGGGAATTGCGAGGCGCATCGCACGAAGACGTCCGGGTGATTTGCGATACACTCGCTGATCGCATCGTTTGCCGCTTTGTCGATGCCGAACGGTTTTTCGCCCATCAGGTGCTTGCCCGATTGAATTACCTCGCAGTAAATTTTTTGGTGCAGGTGGTGCGGTACTGCGCAGTAGACTGCCTCGACATCCGGGTTCGCCAGCACGGCGGCGTAGTCGTCGGTAACTTGCTTGATCGCCGGGAAGTTTTCGGTGTACCAGAGGTACAGGTCGGCGTTTTTGTCGCAGATGGCGACGATTTCCGGCCGGATGGTCATTTCCGGCAGATGTGCCCAGCGTGCGGCGGCGCTGGCGAACTCGCGGCCCATCAAGCCGCAACCGATGATTGCAAAACGTATGGTTTTCATGGTTTTTCGTTCCGGTGTTTTTCATGGGGTGGGTGCTTGCACCCACGCGATTTGCTTTTCACTCACCCTGCGCCTGACTTCAAGGTGGCAATGAATTGCCACCCCCTCGGCCTACTTGCCGCTCGCCTTGATGACACGAGCGCCCGTCTTTCGCAATGAGGCCAGAATCGAGCGGTCTGCCTTGTTGTCGGTGATAAGTCCGGAGGAATCCTTGAGTCGCCCGAATCGGAACAAGGCCGTTTTGCCCAGTTTCGAGCCGTCGGCCACCACGAACACTCGCGTGGCCGAGGCCGCCATTTTGGTCAACATTCGGGCGACCTCCGGCGACTCGTTATAGACGGCCCCGCGTCGGTCGATCCCTCCGGCGCCGACGAACGCCACGTCGGCCCGCAGGGTTTCCAGGTTCGCTTCCGTCAAGGCGCCGGCAAGGTCGGGCGAGGATGCCCGCAGGTAGCCGCCAAGCAGTAATACCTCGATATGCCGGTCGTACTGCAACTGGGCGGCTATCGGCAACGACGTGGTGATGACAGTCAGGCTTTGCTTTCCACTGAGTTGCTTGGCCAGTGCCAGCGTGGTGGTTCCCGAGTCGAGCATGACCGACTGGCCGTCTTTGATTTGTGCCGCTGCGGCTGCGGCGATCGCATTTTTGGCGGCCTGGTTCTTCCGAACGTGTTTTAGAAACTCGAACTCGAAGCTGACCTGCTCGGCCATGGCGCCCCCGCCGTGGGTACGGATTACCTTGCCTCGTTCGGCCAGCGCCTGGAGGTCGCGCCGGATCGTCATCCCGCTAACGCCGAGCTGCTCGGCCAGTTCTTCGACCGAACACTCCCCCTTTCGGGCGACCAGTTCGTAAATCCGGCTTTGTCGCGTTTTTTGGTTCATTGACACACCTGACCAGCCATGATAAATTATGTTCGTTATAAACACAAGTGGGAGAAACAATGACACTCAAGGCAGGTGCAGCCACAAGTGATGTCAGCCCGCACGGGCCGGTGGCCTTGTTCGGCTATCCGCACGTTCGGCGGATTTCCACTGGGGTCCACGATCCGTTGCTTAGCTCGGTGCTGTACTTGGAAGACGGCCCGGGGGCAGTGGTGCTGGTCGCCTTGGACCTGCTGTTTTTGGACCCGCCGACGGCCGGGTCGATACGTCGTGCAGTGGCCCGACGCACATCGGTTCCGGAGTCGTGTGTTTTTATCAGTTGCACCCATACGCACTCCGGGCCGCTGCCGCCGGCGGATACGAAGCGACGAACAGCATTTTCGCACCAGAATCAGGCGCCGTGCTGGTAGAAGCCGCTTGCGGCTTAGCAGCGCAAGCGGCAATTTGACAAAACATGGCAAAAATACTCGTCATCGACCTTGGAACAACGTATTTTAAGATCGCACTGTTCGATCGCGGTGGACGGTTGTGCGATGTTTGTCGCCTTGCGCCACCCATCAACGCCCCGGAACCCGGCCGCATGGAACTAGACGCCGATGCTTTTACCGACGCCATTTCCGATGGGATTGCCAAACTTCGTAACCGTGTCGATGGAAATTTTGCGGACGTCGAGGCCGTTACGTTCTCGACCCAAACGAACAGCTTCGTGTTGCTCGATGCGGACAGTCGCCCGATTACGCCGATCGTGCTCTGGCCAGACCGTCGGGCCGCTGAACTTGAAGCGGAAGTTGGACGCCGATGCGAGATTCCCGGGTTTACCGCAACGACCGGCGTCCCACAGGTAAATCATCAATTCATGGCGGCAAAGCTGCTGTGGTTTCAAAACAAGTCGCCTCAAACCTGGCAAAACACACGCAAGTTGTGCCTGATTAGCGACTATCTGACACTGCTTTTAACCGGCCGACACGTAACCGAGGCAGGCGCGGCGGGACTGACCGGATTATTGGATATACATAGCTGCCGGTGGTGGACTGATATGCTTGCACGATTCGAGATTAACGGACACTGTTTACCTGAAGTCGTTCGTGCTGGAACGGATATCGGGCGAATCGACCCGAAGGCCGCCGAAAAATTTGGTCTGCCGGCTATATGCCGCTTTGTGGTCGGATGTCTCGACCAATACGCCGGTGCGATCGGGGTGGGCAACGTCGAGCCGGGTATGATCTCGGAGACGACCGGCACGGTGCTGGCAACCGTACGATGCACCGATCGACCGGCCGATGATCTCAAGGCGAATGTTTTTCAAGGTCCTGCGTTTGCCGAGGGACTTTACTGGCACATGGCCTTCGGCAGTGTTTCGGCCGGCTACCTACAGTGGTATCGAGACCAACTACCGGACCGGCCCGATTTCGAGCAATTGACGGCCCAGGCCGCCGAGGTAGAAGCCGGCGCCGGTGGGCTGAAATTGAAAACCGACGTGGAACCGACCAACGCCGGTAGTATTGAAGAAATGGGCTCTTCCGTTTTTAGGTGCAAAACGCTAGAAACACGGCCTTCAGGCCGGCGGCCATCTCGCGTAGCTCGGCGATGCTCCGCTGGACCGCTTCCGAGGCCCGGTTCAGGTCCAGAATCAGCCGGCTGAAGAGTGTG
>DAOWNK010000339.1 GCA_030642635.1 Pirellulales bacterium | reverse complement strand
TGGGCCAATCGGCCTTCAACAGCGCCTGCATCACGCACCCGATGCACTCGCTGATCGAATAGTGGGGCTCGAAGTCGTCGGAACTGGTCTCGATGTGGCGTTGGCTGCCCTTGGCAAGAATCGGGCCGAGCTGAAGCAACGCTTCGTACTGCTTCTCTTTCAGCCATCGCTCGCAAGCCGAATGCACCGGCCCGTAGTCGACCGGTTCCGCAAACCCCCGATGATCGAATTCTGGCTCGCTGTCCGTCGTCGACTCGACCCATTGCCGGGCGTCCTCAACGAGATCGCTTGCTCCGCCAAATTGTTCGAGAATTTCGTTTTGCAGTTCCCACTGGAGCGCATCGCTTTCACGGGTTTGATCCAAAAGAATTTTAACGAGCCGCTCCTTCGGCAGCTTTCGTAGATATTCCTCAATCGACGGAACTTGCCGCCTGATTCGTTTGCGTTTTGGCGGCATCCGCCTTCGTATTCGCTTTTTCGTTTTGCCCATTACTACTCCGTGTTTGGGGAAAGTGCCTGCATATGGGGAATTATATCTCAATCGACATGCCAAGGCATTTCAGTTCCTCTTTGACGATTCTCGGTATTTTCCGCGCCTTCTTTCGCAAGTCAAGCACCCGGCACAGTGCGTCGATTGCCTCGTCCAACGTCCCCGCTTTCCGAGCCCCCTCGACAAGGTGCCGAACGGCCATGATGACGTCGTGTTCACTCACATCGACGTAATCGACAAGCAGGTACTTGACGGCCAGCAGCGAAACCCGCCAGGCGAAACCCGGATGCGATTGGAGCGTGTCCCGCGCCGCGGTGGCCAGTGTGCTTGGGTTGACCGGTCCGCTTTCGGCGCATTGCAGGGCGATGTCATACAGTTCGCACTTTCGGGCCGAGGAAAACCACGCCTGTTTCGGTCGACCCGACTTCTCGATCAAGTCCATCAGGATTTGGCCCGGCTCGAATTCCGGATATCGCCGCACCAAGGACCGAAAGTGGTTGAGATATGTCGTGTCCGGTTGCGCCGGCAACGAGTATTGCTCATAGGCCTCGCGCCGACGCCCGGCGATGTAGAGCGTTTGCTCACAGAACCGCTTGATCTCCGATGCATCCGGTCTGTAAGCGTGGAGACGGTCCGCATCGCCGTTATCGTCCGGCAATAGTGATTGTGCGTGGCGGATTGCGTCGTCAATTTGCCCTTGTCGCAAGAGGACTTCGGCCCAAAAGGACTCATAGTGCCAGAACGGCGGATCGTCGAGGTCAAGCAGTCGTCGAAGCTCATCATAACGCCCGGACTCCAACAGGCAGGACAAACACGCCGACGTGCCGATGAAGTAGAAGTAATCGTCTCGCCGGCTCTTCAGGGCTTTTTCGGTGAACGGCAAGAACTCATCCACCCAATAGTCTCGCAAGGAATTCGTAGCGCAGATTTTCCCCCATTGCTCAGTCAAACGGCCCAGGTATTCGACACCGTCGTCGCGGATTGCGTCGAACAGTCGAAGCGTCCACTTCTTGCGGAGCGGTTCATCGGCCGGCGCGTCGATGATGAGCGGCATCAGCTTATCGATCGTGTCGTTTACCGCCCCACCCAGCGCTCCACTGGAACTGTCGATATCCTGAAACGCCGGCCAAAAACGCCCCATCAGATAGACGGCCGCCTCGACCGCCTCGAGCGGATCGGTCTTGTAGACTTTCCGAATCTCCGAGACCGCCGCACGCAGATTCTTCGTCGCCTTGGCCGACCCATTCCAAGAATAGAGTCTGGCTCGAAACTTCGGCTTGAATTCCCACTGGCGTTTTCCTGGTTTTGACATGCCTGCCATTCTAGCACGCACGCCTCCGCTACAATACCTTTTTGGGTGAAATCAACGGCAACCTACCTTGCCTTTACCGTGTCAATGGAAACGCCAAGCCGTCCGGCCGCGACCACGGTCCGCGCTGTCGGTCGATAGCCTGCCTGGAGAAATAGGGTGCCGCTGAGTGGGGTTCACGGTCGCCGGGGTTGGGATACCTTGTGCAGCGGCGACCATTGCGGGACAATCGTGTCGTGTTCATTTTCTGCCGTTGAGTTTGGCGACGGAACCCATGCTGCTGACGATCACTACGACCTATAAGCCGGCAACGGACCTGGGCTACCCGCCGTGAACTTGTACGAACGGGCACCCTGCCGGGGGGCTTCATCGCTGAGTGTGAAAGCAGGACGCGAGGTTAAAGGGCGGCTTAGGACCCGCGTCACAATAACTCGACCGAATTCAGGGTTTGTAGGAGGCGACTCCCGTCGCCGACCGAAGCTCCATTAGCCGTCAATCGGCGACGGGAGTCGCCTCCTACAATTTCGGATAATATCGTCAACTTATTTTGACGCGGATCCTTATCGCCGTTCGGCCTATCAGCAGAAAGCAACGAGGAGCAACTAAACGTGAACAACTTCGGGGAAAAAGTCAGCTTCATCTGGAGCGTGGCCGACCTTCTGCGTGGGCCGTACAAGCCGGCGCAGTATGGAAAGGTGATTCTGCCGCTTACGGTGCTTCGGCGGTTGGACTGCGTGCTCGAGCCGACCAAGGAGAAGGTTCTCAAGAAAGCGGCCAGCCTCAAGGGAAGCAAGGTGGCCAACATCGAACCGATTCTCAACCGGGCGGCGGGTCTGGCCTTCCACAACACC
>DAOWNK010000128.1 GCA_030642635.1 Pirellulales bacterium | reverse complement strand
TTGGCTCCTCCATTGTGCGGCTTGTTTTGAAACCGCAGCATGATGGAAGAGCCTTTTTTAGTGTATACCAATTATCGCTGTTTTTTCAGAAAGTGCAGCTTAGTAAGACAGGTGGCCGCCAATGAGCCGACGAGGCTCAAGGCGGCGATGGTGGGAAAAGAGATGTACTCCGGCGCCTCCGGCCATGCCGCGACCTGCACCAACGAGGCGGCCACCCCGGTAAACATGCCGACAGAACAGCCCCAGCCGTTAAATCGCCACCAGTACCATCGCAGGAAGCACGGCACCAGGATACCGCCGCCTAAGGCCATACATATCCATTGCAGAATCTGGTCGATGGAAGAAATCGTCGAGCCGATTATCAGCCCGGCAACCACCAGTCCGGCAGATGCCGCGTAGCCGGCAATTACCAAGTGGCGCCCGCCGGCCTTCGGTACCATGTATTTTTGATAGACGTCGCGTACGAGGTATGCCGCGCCGCTGTTGACCGTCGAATCGAACGTCGACATGTACGACCCCATCAGGCCCGCCAGCACGAGACCGCGGAGTCCGCATGGCAGGCCGTGGCTCAAGACCGCCGGCAGCACTCGCTCGGGATCGGTGACATGGATGTCTGGCCGCGATATGGCCAGCACTGCCATGCCGATCATCATTGCCCAGCAGATTGAAAAGAAAACACCCCATAGCATTCCGATCTTCGCTGCGTCGCGCGGATGACGCGCCGCCAGGAAACGCTGGAAGTCGTAGAGTTGCTGCGGGCCGCCCGTGCCCATCTGAAATCCGCGGCTGACCCATAGAATGATCATCAACCCGAAAAACTTATAGGTGACGTCCGGCGCGTCGGGAATTTTCCAAACCGGTGCAACACTCGTCCAGCCCGCCGATGTTATCAATTCGATCGTCAGTGCACTCAACGACATAAAGGCAAGTACGCCCACGATTACCGACGCGACGGCGATCATCAGGCCCTGGATTATGTCGGTGTAGATCACGCTGTACATGCCGCCCAAAATGACGTACAGCGCCGTGCTACCCAGTATCACCGTGGCACAGACGTGAGGCGGCCAGGGGAGAAACTCAGACCAGAACTTGCCGATGCCCACCGAGGCATACGACAGCCATGCCACTGCTGTAACGACAGCCACCAGCGTGTAGATTGCCCGGGCGCTCTCGCCGGCCGGGCCCTCGCCAAAGCGCGTCTTCATCCATTCCGCTCCGGTCATTACCCTCGAGCGGCGGATCCACTTGCCGATGTATGCCATCCAGAACGCCGCCAACGGCAAACCCCACAGCCACTGCGGCCACATGGCTTTCAGCCCATAAACGTAAAACAGCCCCACGATCCACATCGTGCCGGTGATATCGAACCAGGAGAAGCCGCCGGAGACGGCCAAAAGCCACGCCGGTGCGCGCCGATCGCTGAGGAAATAGCTATCCACCCCGGCCGCCGCGCGGCGGCTAACGTATAGTCCCAGCAGAACGATGCCGGACAGATAGATCACTACGATAGCAATATCAATTCCGTGCAGCATGGAAACCTGCCTCGATGCTTACTGACTTCTACGAAAATCGGCCGCAAGCGGCTTTTCATTCATTTACAGTTTGAGTAACTCATTTTTGCTTACGGTAGCTGTCGCGATATTGGATTGGTGTCATACCCGCCTGCCGCTTGAACACCGTCGCCATGTATCCGACGTGTTCGAACCCGGCCAATGAAGCAACCTGAGTCAACGGCAGCGAAGTCTGCGTTAGCAGTTCCTTCACGCGGTCGAGTCGTATGCGGAGCAGTTCCTCATGCGGCGACCTACCCACGGCATTGCGAAACCGCCGATACAACGTGCTGCGCGATACCGACATTTTTTGCAGCATTATGCTGACGTTGATCGGCTCGAAAGCACGCTCGCGAATAAAATGCAGCGCCTCGGCGACAAGCTCATCATCGACGACCGATATGTCCGTCGAACGGCGAGTGACGACGTATTTCGGCGGGACCAACAGCGGTTCCGTCGCGGCAGGGTCCGCCTTGCCCGACATCAACCGGTCCAACAGCCTGGCCGCCTCGTAGCCGATCTGCCGCGGGTCGTCGGCCACACTGGAAAGCGGCGGGTCGGACAGCCGACAAATCGCTTCGTTGTTGTCCGAGCCGATCACCGCCACCTCGTCCGGCAAGGCTATCCGTGCGCGCCGGCAGGCATCCAAAATATTCTGTGCGTGACGGTCGGAGCAGGCCATCAGCCCCAGCGGCTTGGGCAACTGCTTCAGCCACGCGGTGAGCTGCTGCCTGGCTCGTTCCCAGGCCCTTAGTGTGTCGAACGATCGTGGGTAATAACCGACCTCACACGCACATCCGGCCTCGCGCACCGCCTCGATGAACCCCCGGCAGCGCCGCTCGGCCCACGGCTGATCGGGATAGCTACTGAAGGCGAAGTTCCGAAACCGCCGCTCCAGCAGGTGCTTGGCCGCCAGGCGGCCGATTGCCGCGTCGTCGTTGCCCACGCACGGCAGCTTCAACTTTGTTGCGTGCCCGTAGGTCTCCACCGTGGGGATGTTCATCCGCCGCGTGCGAGTAACGCCTGGATGCTCCTCGGCCAATACGAGCACACCGTCGCCCTGCCAGCGACGCAGCCAGACCGGGTCCAGATCGCTGGCATGCGGCTCGATGAACAGCGACTACGGCCCGTGCGTCTCGACATAATCGGCCACCCCCGCCAGCAACTCCCGGCGGTAGCCGCGTGTGATATCCACGAACACCGCCACGTGGAACGTTCGATTGCGCTGAGTTGTTTTACCCATCTGTAAAGCCGTGATCACCGGTTGCGATTCTTCTAGTTATTTGCTCGGTGCGAAGTAAAGTATAGATAAATGCCGCTGCACCGGCAACGAACGTCGAGCGAGTCCAACGCGATATGCCTATGGAAAACAACGCAACGGTCCATGTCGCAGCGAAGCGGCGTAATCGGCTTCAAACACGAAAAACTACGGGAATTTACGTGTTTTCTGAGCTTGAGCCAAGGCTGCACGGCGGTTGCCGGTGAGACAAAATCTACATCAGATTGGCACAAAATTTTCCTTGACAATGCCGATGCGGCTGGAAATAATAGAATTAGTACGTGTTGGTGGAGCAGTAATCAGCCATTGCTGACAAACGAAGGAAAGGAGGAAAATACTACACTACACCACTGCAAAACCAAAGCGTAGCGTTTAGATGTTTTTGTGTTTTTGCTTTTCAACCTATTTTCTATGGAGGAACCAAGTGATGATGAAGATGACACAAAGTTTGGTATTCGCGATTGCGATGGTTGGCATTCTGGCGCTGGGCCTTGCTTTGCCGGCACAGGCGGAAATTATCCTACTGGAGGATGATTTCAACGACGACTCGATCGACACGAATAAGTGGCTGACCGAGGAGACGGGTGCTGCCGACGTCGACGAAACCGGCAACCGGATGCAGTTTACCGAACGCGGCTACCTGTATACCAAGTCCGAGTTCGACCCGAACGATTATCCTTCGCCGGGCATCACGGTCAAAGGTGACTGGACCATGGGGAGCGGAACTGGAATTTATGCCGGGTTCTCGTTCGCCACTCGTAGCGACGGGATCCCCATAGGAGTCTACCGTCAACCCCAAAACGGTATTCTTTGCGATCTCGAAGGATACCACAACAAGATAAGAATCCTCGAGTATAGCAACTACGACGGCACCAACGGTAAGACGACACTCGTTGCCTCGACTGACTTGGGATTTACTATCGCCAGCGGCGATACCGTTGAACTCACCGTGGTTGACGACGGCACCAACGTAAGTTTCACCGTTACTAAGGGCGTCAACACCAAGACAATCTCGACAACCAGTACCCTCGACAATAACGTAGATCACATCCTTTTCTGCAATTCGATACACGTGGGCGGCCATGTCTCTTACCTTGACGACGTCAAGATCAGTGTCATTCCGGAGCCGTCGACGATCGTGCTGTTGTTGACGGGCCTGCTGGGGCTGCTTGTGTGGCGACGGCGGAAGTAGGAAACGGTTGTGTAATAAGTCCGCCCACGGGTTGCAACATAAGCCCACGGAGTTGCAACCCGTGGGCTTTTGAAGGTGGTAGTGTGTATGCACTCACAAAGAAAAGTTGGCTTCACACTCGTCGAGCTTTTGGTCGTAATCGCAATCATCGGCATCCTGATCGGGCGGTTGCTGCCGGCGGGGCAGGCGGCGCGCGAGGCGGCACGTCGGATGCAGTGCCAGAACAAGCGTAAACAACTCGGCTTGGCCATGCACATGCACCACGAGTCGCACGGTTTTTTCCCGTCCGGCGGTTGGGGATATTCTTGGACCGGCGACCCGGACCGGGGCAGCGGCATGGAACAGCCCGGGGGGTGGAGTTACAGCATCCTGCCGTATATGGAGCAACAGACAATCCATGATTTCGGTCGCGACGGCCAGCCGGATGTGATCACCGATACGCAAAGAGACGGTGCGGTGACGCGCGAGCAAACACCGCTGAGCGTATTTATTTGCCCCAGCCGGCGGCGTCCGGATGTTTTCCCGCGACCGAAGCAATGGATACACGATAACCCCCACCGCAACAGTCGGGAGATATCCGAGGCAGCCGCAATCGACTACGCCGCCAACTGCGGCGGCGAAATGTTTGGTTATTACGGCGGGCCAAGCGATATGACGGCCGCGCAGACCTGCAATTGGAACTCGGGCAACTGCCTGGATCACAACGGTATCTCCTATTGTCGCAGCAAAGTTACCATCGCCATGATCTGCGACGGGACCACGAGCACATACATGCTGGGAGAAAAGTACGTCATGGCCGATCAGTATGCCGTCGGCATGGACAGCGGCGACGATCACGGGCTGTACGAGGGCTTCGGCGAGGACACCCATCGCTGGTGTGACTACTACGATCCGGACAACAACGTGGGCCGCACGCCCAAGCCGGATCGGCGCGGTGTGTCTCAGCAATTGCGGTTCGGCAGTGCACACGCCGGCGGCTGCAACTTCGTGTTCTGCGACGGCAGCGTCCGCACGATCAGCTACTCGATCGACCCGCTTACCCATTCCTGCCTCGGCAACCGCAAAGACGGCCAAGTGGTCAGCGCCGAAGACTTTTGAATCGTAGAAGAACGGTGCGGGTTACTGGGTGAAGATGCAGATAACCAGTCTCAGCCTTCCGTCCGGCTGCAAAGCGTACCTAGGGTTTGTAATTGCAAATGAATTCAAAAGAACGGGTATTGTCCGCCTTTGACCACGTTGAGGGAGATCGGGTACCGGCTTGGTGCGGTGCGTCCGTCGGTTTTTGGGAAAAGGCAAAACGTGAGTTGGGGCTGGACGACGAAGGGCTGCGAGCACGATTTGGCGACGACTTTCGGTGGATTCGCGCTTGCTATGCTGGTCCGGAGTTCCCGCTGTCTCCGGGGACCACGCTTCGTACACCGTTCGGCATTGAACGCCGCGGATTAGGTTTCGGGCAGCCGACCAGCCATCCACTTGCCAACGCGACGCTCAGACAAGTGCACGACTATCCGTGGCCGGATCCCGCATGGATGGATCACTCGCGTATCCGTGGTCAGGCCGAGCAATACGGGGGGCAATATGCGATACTCAGCGGCGACTGGTCGCCGTTCTGGCACGACCTCATCGATTTGCTCGGCATGGAGAATCTATTTCTGAAGATGTACGACGAGCCTGAATTGGTCGATGCCTTGCTTCAGCACATAGTAGACTATTACATGTGCACGAACCAACGTATCTTCGACGCCGCGGCCGACGTGATCGACATTTTCTTCATCGGCAACGATCTGGGGAGCCAGACGGGCCCGCTGCTGGGCGAAGACCTCTTCCGTCGATTCCTGCTGCCACATCTTCAGAGGCTTATCGATCTTGGGCACTCCTACGGCCTGCAGGTTATGCTGCACTGCTGTGGTGGTTTTGCCCCGTTGATTCCTGCGCTGATCGGGGTGAATCTTGCCGGTCTGCATGCGCTTCAGCCAAACTGTCATGGCATGGACCCCAGAACGATCAAGGCGGAGTTTGGTGATAAACTTTTGCTAAACGGCGCCATCGATTCGCACCACGTGCTTATCAAGGGCTTACCCAAACTCGTTCGAGAAAAAACCCGCGAGTTGCTCGAAATCATGATGCCTGGTGGTGGCTACGTTGGGGGAGCCAGTCACGATTACATCCTTGAAGAAACACCGCTGAAGAATGTGCTGGCCATGTTCGACACGATTCGCGAATACGGTGTTTACCACCTCTAACACTTTTTGCCCTCTCCGGAGAAAAAACATGCTACATTCATCCTTATGTCGATTCATTGTCTGCCTGTCGATTTCTTTAATCGGAGGGACGGTTCTCGCTGAGAACAAGACATCGCCGCCGAGCAAAGCCGTAAGTCTGTCATTTCCCACAAACGACCTGTCGCAGTACCTGAAAACCGAGCGGCTGGAGAACGTCTATGCAACGCTGGCCGGCGACGGCGTGTGTGCCTTGGTGGACTTTCGCAAGAACCGGGTGCTACAGATGTTTGCCTACGGACAGTTCGGCACGCTTCAGAACCTGACGTACCACGTCTTGTACCCGGAAAGTTACTGGCTCGAAGGCCTGCACGTGTACCATGTCGCCGAAGGTGACGATAAAGAGTTGCTCTATCCGTTCCGCTATCACAGCCACACGGACGATCGTGCATCGAACATCAAGGTCGATGTCGGTCGTGCCGTGGCCGAGTTGCGAGGCGTGGCCCTCTACCCACGCGGGGCCACCGCAAAGCAACGCGGCAACAAGCCGGTCGCTTCGTGCGACTGGTCGGTCCGCACCGATGGGACAAGTCTGCGGTTTAATGTCCATGTAACCGATGATAATATTGCCGCCGGCGAGACCGGAGTCGAGGGGACTCTATATCCGCTCTACGACCGCGTGGTGGTTGGCGGCGAAGAGAAGCCGATAGACTACGTGCCGGAGCCTGACGTATTCGACGGCCCGTGGGTCGAAGGCCGTGCGAGCATCGAACTGCGCGACTCGAAAGGACGGATGCCACGGTTGCGAATCACGGCCGACGGCGGAGTGGTTCGCTACCAGGCCGTTAAACTTAATAAGTACCTGAAGGGTGCCCGCTCGTTGATCTTTCGTGCCGCTGCGCCGGGCAAGATCGCCAAAGTCTCCGTCGAACTGCTTCCCAATCCGGTGGCGATCTCCGTTTGTCCGTTGATTCAAGAGGGAGTCGAGACAAAACTCCGTGTGCTCACGGCAGACGAAGGGACGCCCACACTCGAGTTGGACGGCAAAGCAGTCGCGCTGAAGCCGTGCGGCGATAATGCTTGGGAAGGTAAGATCGTGCCTGGCGTCGGACGCCGCGAACTGGTGGCGCGCCTGGGTAATGCGCAAAGCCAACGGGCGGTCCATGCCGTGGGTGATTTCCACAAGGCCACGATGCTCATAGCCGACGCCCTATTGCGAGTGCAAGGAAAAACGGACAAGAAATGGCCCGCCCAGGAGGGAATGATCCCGCAAGTGATCAACCGCGACTTCACACCCCGGCTGTGGTACGGCTTCATCGCAGTCAGCACCTATATGCCGCGTGTGGTGATGAGCCTGGCGGCGGCCACGCTTGCCACCGGTGATCCGAAGTATGCCGAGGCGGCATTCCAGGCCTGTCGCACCTACGTACTGAGGTCTAAGAAACTCGGCGAGGGCCGTTTCATCGCGCCCATCTTCAGCCCCGATGGTACGATACCCGAGAGAGCCGCCGGTTGGCCGCGGCCGTCCGACTTCGGCATCATGATCCGCGGTCTGCTGGCCTGCCACACGGCCTTCGTCCACCTCAACCGGCCGAAGGAGGCGGCCGAGGCATTGGACCTGGCCTACCAGGTAGCGATGGGACTTCGCGCCGTGCAAGGGCCGGGCGGTCAATGGTCGTCGCGGTACAATTATGAGAATCCCCGCTACAAAGGCGGCAACGGGTTTGTGAACAACCCGCACTACGCATTTTGGCGCCTTTCGGAGTTACTTGAAAAAGTCGACCAGCAAAAGGCGGCAAACGTTCGAGCGTTAGTGAGCGACCATCTCAGTTCGATGCCAAAACTGACCGGCAAGGAACCTATGACTTCCAGTTCCGTCGGCGGCGACGAGGACACACCGAACGACCCGCAATCCTGGGGCAGCGCTACTGCTGTCACACTGACGAAATACCTGCTTGGCGATGAAGAGCGGATGGCCGGCCGGGCGGCGACTTCCGCACATGCCGGAATTTGGGTCTGCGACTTCTACATCGATCGGCCGGAAGGGTTTTCCATGCCGGCCTCGGGGTGGAAGTTGCCACGCTTTGTCGGTGGGCACATGCCGGGCAGGTCTTACGGCGGGATGTTCGACCTGGTACAGGAGGAAGCACGCGTGATTGTCGCCAAGCACCTCGGCGACCAGTTTTGTGCCGACGCCGCGGCATATCTGTTCGTCACCCGGCTGACATGGTCACTGGAGCCTGACGGATTCATGTGCGGCATAGTGCAGCCACTTCCCGGCCACTACCACCGCAACATGGAATATGCTGAAACCCTCAGCTACGGCGGCGTCGGCATATACTCCCTCTGGTACTGGCGGCAGGTCGGCCGGATGGCCGAAGGTATCGTGCCCGCTTGTAAGTAACGAGTAATGGTCTGTACCATAAAAGTATGGAGGAATGTAGGGCTCTTCCGTTTTTAAGTGCGAAG
>DAOWNK010000074.1 GCA_030642635.1 Pirellulales bacterium | reverse complement strand
TGATCGACGCGCCGGACGTCGATTCCGACGTTCAGGTAAACTGGCGGCGTGCCCGGGCAATCCGCCAGTCGGCCGACGTGCTGCTGGCCGTGCTCACTCAGCAAAAGTACAACGACGCGGCGGTCAAGCAGTTCTTTCGCGCAGCGGTCGAGGCAGACAAACCGATCGTCGTGGTGTTCAACCAGGTCGATCTCGACTCCGACCGCCGGTTCTGGCCGCAATGGCTGGCCACGTTTTGCGACCAGACCGGCGCCCGGCCGGAATTGGTCTACGTGGCGCCTTACGATCGCTCGGCAGCGGACGAGTTGCGGTTGCCGTTTTATTCGGTCGGGCCGGACGGCGGTAAGTTGCCCAAGGATGGAGTAAACCTGCGCGGCGAGTTGGCCTCGCTGCATTTCGACGCGATCAAGATACGCACGTTTCGCGGTGCGCTGAAACGAGTGCTGGACGCAGACCGCGGCGTGGGCGGATACCTTGCTGCGATCCGGCAGGCCGCCGGGGAGTTCGAGGATGCCGCCGGTGTGCTCTCGACCGCCGAAGCGGCTCGAATCTCGTGGCCGACACTGCCGGCCGGCGTGCTAGTAGAGGAAATTTGCCGGTGGTGGGACGCCGGGCGCAACGAGTGGTCGCGCCGGGTGCACGGCTTCTACCGCACCTTGGGCCAAGGCGTTACCTGGCCGGTCCGGGCCGCTTGGAAGACGATGACAGGTCCGCGTATGGAACCGCTGGAGGCCTTCCATCGCCGCGAGCGAGAGGCGATTATCCTGGCGATCGAAACGCTGCTGGACGAGTTGGATCGGCTCGCCAAGGTGGGCAACGAGATGCTCCGCCCTCGGCTTGCACGGCTGCTGGGCGGCAACGCCCGGGCCGAGTTGCTCAAGAGTGTGCAGCGAGCACACGACGAGCTGCCGGCGGTAGACGACGATTATCGAACGTTCTTGCGTGCGGAATTGGACGCATGGCGTGCCGACAGTCCGCGGGCGATCCGGTTCCTGCAATCGCTCGACCATGCGGCGGCGATCGCCCGGCCTGCAATTACGATATCGCTGGCCGTAAGCGGGTGGATGGTCGCCGGAGACCTGGTCGTACAGGCGGCCGGAAACACTGCCGGACAGATCGCCACCGAGGCGGCCATTGCAGGCGGCATTACCGGCGGCGGCGAGGCAATAGTCAGCACCGCCGGCGAAGGAGTCCGACAGGCAGCCGCTCGGTTGTTCACCACTTTGCAGTCGGGCTACGCACAACAACGCGCCAGGTGGCTGGCCGGGTGGCTCGAAGAGGAACTGCTAGGCGAGTTGCTTGCCGACCTGCGCCGAGGTGCGGAGGCGCCCCGGTGCGAGGCGTTCGTCGAGGTAGAAAATGTCGTCAAACGATTGCTGAGTGGGTGTGGCATCAAACCATAAAGCCGCGACTGTTGGTCGCGCCAGTGCCGCTTGCGGCTTAGCAGTACATGCCGCTTGCGGCTTAGCAATGCCGGGTGCGACCAACGGTCGCGGCTTTATGACTCGGTGACAATCTCAAACCCAAGTGCCTCGATCATACGATAATCTTCCTCCGGCGGCTGGCCCTTGGTTGTAAGGTAATCGCCGACGAATATCCCGTTGGCCGGGTACAGCCCCAGCGGTTGCAGGCAGCCGAGGTGTTCCTCGCGGCCGGCGGCGATTCGCAACTCGCAATGGGGATTGGCCAGGCGGAACAACGCGAGCACCTTCAGGCAATACCGCGGGTTGAGCCGACTTGTGCAGGCAAGCGGCGTGCCGGGGATCGGCAGCAGGAAATTGACCGGCACGGTCTCAGCGGCCAGTGTCCCAAGCTCCAAGGCCAACTCCACAACGTCTGAGTCGTCCTCGCCCATGCCGACGATCCCGCCGGAGCAGATTTCCATGCCTGCCCGGCGGATTGCCCGTAGCGTGTCCAGCCGGTCCTGGTAGCTGTGCGTGGTGCAGACGTTCGGATAGAACCGCCGGCTGGTGTTCAGGTTATGGTTGATCCGATCCACGCCGCACGATTTCAATTGTGCGGCCTGTTCGTATGTAAGCAGCCCGGGCGACAGGCAGACCTTCAAATTGTACGACGCCTTGATCCTTGGGACGATCCGGGCGAACGTGTCGAGTTCCTTCCGGCTCGGCCGTCGGCCGGAGATGACCGTGCAGTAGGTTTTGGCCTTCCGCTGGGCAGCGACCCGGGCGCCGTCGAGGATTTTTTCAGGGTCCAGCAGGTTGTACTTTGGGATGTCGGCATTTGAGATGCTCGATTGCGAGCAGTATCCGCAATCTTCGCTGCACTGGCCGCTCTTGGCGTTCATCAAGAAATTCAGCCGCACCTGGTTGCCGAAGAATCGGCGTCGCACTCGATACGCGGCATCAAGCAGCCCGAGCAGTTCTTCGTCGCCGGCGCCGAGCACGGCCATGCCTTCATCGGTGCTTAAGCGCCGGCCGTCGAGCACCCGATCCGCCAGATCGTGCCATCTTGTGTTAATCATGTGTGCATTTTATCAATTCTACGGCCCAGGGCTACCGTGCCCTTCTCAATCGAGTTGCCGGAGGCTACAATAAGTGTGAATAATGTAGCATTTCAGGTCGCCGTACCGGCGACCGCTAAACGGGTTGATTCCCACGTTTAGCAGCCGCCGGCACGGCGGCTTGAATGCCGGAAGAGTTTTGGGTTAGGTTTATGTTTTCAGGAATCGTAGAAGTATTAGGGACCGTGGCGGAGCTTCGCAGCGAGCCGCCGGGTTGTACGCTGGTCGTTCGCGAGCCTAAGATCGCCGCCGAAACCGCCGTGGCCGACAGCATCTCGGTCAACGGCTGCTGCCTGACAGTGGTCGAGACGGACGAAGAGACCATGGCCTTCCAGGCCGGGCCGGAAACGTTATCGCGGACAAACCTCGGGGAGTTGAAAGTCGGCAGCCCGGTGAACTTGGAACGGGCACTGACCGTCGGCGACCGGCTCGGCGGGCATTTCGTTAGCGGACATATCGACGGTGTCGGTAAACTGCTGAAACGCAAGGACTACGGCAAGTGGTCGGATTTCTACTTCGAGGTGCCACGCGAGTTGAGCATCCAGATGGCCTCGAAAGGATCGGTCTCCATAGACGGAGTCAGCCTGACGATTGTCGAGTGCGAGCCGGATATGTTCAGCGTCGCGCTGATTCCATACACGCTGGCCGTCACCACGCTGGGGTCGTTGAACCTGGGCGGCAAGGTGAACCTCGAGACCGACCTGTTGGCGAAGTACGTGCAGCGATTAACCGAAGCGGAAAGCTGGGGAAACCAATAAGGCTGCTTGCGGCTTAGCAGCAGTAATATACACCCCCGCATGCATGCCCCCGCACGCAGTGCGGGGGCTTTTGGTAAAGTAAAACACCACATACCGCCTACCACATACCATCTACCGCATACCATGCCCGCTTCTTCATCCAACCAAACGCTTTCGTTCTTGATGCGGCGGTTCAAGGAATCGGGCATTCGGCCGTACACGCGGTTCGGGCAGAATTTTCTGATCGACCTGAACCTGCAGCGCGTTCTGTTGGACGCCGCCGAGCTTGGCGTAGACGACGTTGTGCTTGAGGTAGGCGCCGGCACCGGCTCGCTGACGTTGCTTATGGCACAGCGGGCCGCGCACGTCGTCACCGTCGAGATCGACCGGCAGTTGTTCCAGTTGGCCGGCGAGGAACTGTTCGAGTTGGGCAACGTCACCATGCTGCAGCTCGACGCCTTGAAAAACAAGAACCAACTTAACCCGGCGTTGCTTGAGGTGGTTGACGAGCAGATGCGTGCCGTGACCGGGAGCCGGTTGAAGCTGGTGTCCAACCTGCCGTACAACGTGGCCACGCCGATTATCAGTAATCTGCTGTTACTGGAAACACCGCCGCACTCGATGACCGTCACCATTCAGAAGGAGTTGGCCGACCGGATTACCGCCGCGCCGGGCTGTAAAGACTACGGCGCACTGAGCATTTGGATGCAAAGCCAGTGCCGGGTGGAGACGGTGCGCGTGTTGCCGCCGACGGTGTTCTGGCCACGGCCGAAGGTCACCTCGGCGATTATTCACGTAGAGGCCGATATGGCGCGCCGGCGACGAATTCCAAACCTGGAATTTTTCCACAGTTTTGTCCGGTCGATGTTCTTCCACCGCCGGAAATTCCTCCGCAGCGAACTGCTCAGTGCGATGAAAAAACGGCTCACCAAGCCGCAGGTGGACGATATCCTCGACCAAGTCGGACTGGACGGCTCCGTCAGGGCAGAGCAGTTAAACGTCGACACCATGCTGGCCTTGTGTGAGGCCGTTCGGGCGGAGTTGGGTGATTGACTCATGACACGAGCGATTCTTGTCTTTGCGATTCTCGCCGGAACGATCGGCTGCGACCGTCCGCAACCTGAGCAGCAAACAACTAAACACAACGTCGAAATCAAAGAAATCCGCGAGCCGGCCGTCGCGGGATTGTTCTATCCGAATGACAAAAAAGAACTGGCGGAAAACGTAGACCGCCTGCTCGCCGACGCCGCGCCGAAACCGGTCGAGAACCTCCGCGCGCTGGTCTGTCCGCACGCCGGGTATCGCTTCTCGGGCCATACGGCCGCCGTCGGGTACAAGCTGCTGCGGGGCATGGACATCGACACGGTCGTCGTGATGGCGCCAAGTCATTACGCGTCGTTCGACGGTGCGTCGATCCCCAAAGTCGATGCGTACCAGACGCCGCTCGGTCTGATCGCTGTTTCGCCGGAGGCGTCGAAGCTGGCGAAACTCAAGCCGTTTGTCGTGAACCCTCCGTGCGAGGTGCGCCGGCCTTCGTGGTGGCGGCAGGCGCCAAAAGAACTGCCGGCATTCGGCGAAGATACACCGCACTCCTGGGAGCACTCGCTCGAGGTGCAATTGCCATTCCTGCAACAGACACTAAAAAACTTCCGCCTGGCGCCGATCATCTTCGGCCGGGTCGATCCCAAGGCCGTAGCCGATGCACTGGACGAGGTGATCGACGGCAAGACGCTGCTTGTGGCCAGTTCCGATTTGAGCCATTACCACCCGTATGAAACTGCAAAAAGACTCGACGACAGGTGCATCAAGGCGATCTGCTCGCTTGACCCGGAGCGCGTCGAGCGCCAGGAGGCATGTGGCAAGGGGCCTATACTGACACTAATTCACCTTGCACGAAAGAACGGCTGGCGGGCAAAGCTGCTGGACTATCGCAATAGCGGCGACACCTCGGGCGATAAGTCCGGCGGTGTGGTCGGCTACGCGGCAATCGCGTTTTACGAACCTGCCGTAGACAACGGCAACGAATTCACCGAAGAACAGCGGAAATTCCTGCTGAAGTTGGCACGCAAGACAGTCACCGCCTCGGTCCGTCACGAGCCGTTGCCGGTAGTTGATAGGCAGGACGTGGACAGCGCACTTGCCCAGCGGCGTGCGTGCTTTGTGACGCTTACGATCGACGGCCGGCTGCGGGGCTGCATCGGCAGTATTTTTCCGGAGGAGCCGTTATATCGGGCGGTGATCCGGAAGGCGCAGGCCGCGGCCATGGCCGACCCACGGTTTCCACCCGTCACACCGAAGGAGCTTAAACGCATCGAGATTGAAATCAGCGTGTTGACGCTGCCAGAGGAACTTGAATTCGACTCGCCGGAAGAGTTGCTCGAAAAACTCCGTCCCGGCGTTGACGGCGTGGTGCTGCGGCTGGGCAACCGACAAGCGACCTACCTGCCGCAGGTCTGGGAGAAGATTCCAGAAAAACGGTCGTTCCTGAGCCACCTGGCCAAAAAGGCCGGACTTGGGCCGTCGGAGTGGATGAACGATCGGGTCGAGATATTGGTATATCAAGTTGAGGCGTTTTAGAGGTTACTATGACCACACCCATTCGACTCGGCACGCGAGCGAGCAGACTGGCCCGACGGCAGGCCGAATGGGTCGCTGCACGGCTCCGCGAACAAGGCGTTGAAGTCGAGTTGGCGCCGATCACCACGGCCGGCGACGTGCAGCCGGAAGCGATTAAAAAGATAGGCTCGCAGGGCGTCTTCACCAAGGAACTACAACGTGCACTGCTGGACGGCCGGATCGACCTGGCCGTACACAGTTTGAAGGACCTCCCGACCGACGGGGCGCCCGGGGTGTGCCTGGCGTCGGTGCCGGCGCGTGCACCGACCGGCGACGTGTTGGTTTGCCCGAGTTACGGCTCGTTGGACGAGTTGCCCAAGGCGGCCGCGGTCGGCACCGGCAGCCTGCGACGCCGGGCACAACTGCTGCGCGAACGCGGCGACTTGCAGATAAACGACATACGCGGCAACGTCGATACCCGGCTGCGGAAAGTTCTTGATGGTGAATGCGACGCGCTGGTGCTGGCCCAGGCCGGACTGCAACGGCTGGGGCTCGAACATCGGATTACCCAGGTGCTGCCGATGTCGATCGTATTGCCGGCGGTCGGGCAAGGTGCGCTGGGGCTGGAGACGCGACGTGACGATCCGCAGACACGCGAATCCGTGCAGCAACTAAACCATCCGCCGACACACCGTGCGGTTCTGGCCGAGCGGGCGATGCTCGCTGCGCTGAACGGCGGCTGCCTGGCGCCGGTGGCGGCCTGGGCACGGATAGAAAACGACCGCCTGACGCTTACCGGCCGGGTGTTAAGCGCAGACGGCGTCGAGATGCTCGAAGAGACGCTTTCCGCTGCACCGCCCGAAGCGGTCGAGTTGGGACGCAATGTCGCCGAGGTGCTGCTGGCCCGGGGCGCAGACAGGTTGATTGGTGCATCGCGCGAACAGCCATAAAGCTGCTTTGCAGCTAAGCTAATGCTCACCCAGAAGTGAATTCAAAACTGAGAAACAGTGGCGCCGGCGTCTCGCCGGTGGTTGAGAACCTATAATTTTGCCACACCGGCGAGACGCCGGTGCCACTGACAGTCATGGTACTGACAATCATGGTTTTGGGCGTTTTGAAATTACTTCCAGAAAATGCACAAGTTCATCGTAGTACGCTGCCGGCTGCGGATCGTTGTGATCGACGTTGCTCATCGCGATGAACCGTTTCGGCTCACCGGCGGCCTCGAACAGCCGTCGGCCGAACCGGATCGGGATGATCGTGTCCGCCTTGCCATGGCTTTGCAGCAGCGGGCCGTGATAGTCGGCGATCTTGCCGGCCGCATCCAGCCGGGTTCGCAGAAACAGTCGGACGGGCAGCCAGGGGTAATAGTACGCCGCTACGTCTGTGATCGACGTAAACGCGCCTTCCAGGACGAGTGCGCGGGCGCCGTCCCGGGCGGCCAGATCGACGGCCACCGTTCCGCCGATGGATCGACCCAACAGCACGACGTCTTTTTCGTCGATGTTCTCGCGTTCGGCCAACCAGGCACGCGCGGCACGCGCGTCGGCCAGTATGCCCGGCTCGTCGGGCTTCCCGTCGCTTCGTCCGTAGCCGCGATAGTCGAAAATCAGCACTGAGACACCGACGCGGTCGTGCAGCGTTTGCAGCATATTAATCCGGTGTGTCACGTTGCCGGCGTTTCCGTGACAGAACAGCACCACTGCACGCGGATTTTCATGCGGCACGTACCAACCGTGGAGCCGAGTGCCGTCGGGCGCCTCGAACCATGCGTCTTCGAAGTCAAGTCCGCTCGGTTGCCAATCGCCTTCGGGATACGGCGTGGGAAAGAAGATGAACGATTTTTCCAGGAACATCATCGCCACCACAATCAGCAGGTATCCGGCCAGGAGCCAACATAGAGTGGCTTTAAGACTGATTTTTTGACAGACCCTCATCGGAAGCGGTAGTTTGGATTTCGGATATCGAAATCGGCGTCGGTGAATCCGTTGTTCAGTTTCAGGTTCAGATACGTGTACTCTTCGAGCAGGACGGGCGCATCGCCGGGTTGTTTCGGCCAGTCGTACGAGGCGTAGCGGATCGGGACGTTCAACTCGTCGTCGACGAAGATTCGTGCAAGATGGTAGCGAAAGTTGCTTCGCGGCACGGGATGGACCACCTCGATACAGGTGCAACTGCGGTTGTTTATCTTGGCGCCCTTGTAGAACTTCACATCGCACTCGCCGTATTTGGTGTCCTCTTCGGCAACCTCGACAAGACGTCGGATCAGGTTCATTACGCCGATATCGGTTATCGGGTATCGTTGTCCGCGCATGGCGATCATGCCGTCGGGCTTGAGCGATACGGTGCCGAACATGGTTTTTTGCATACCGACCCCGTGTGCCCACATATTGCCGTTGTTTTGCCCGTCGATATACATCACTTCCTGGCCCTTGAGATTTTGCGGACCTAGAAAATACATGTAGACGCTGAACGGCTTGTGACGCACCTTTAGGAACATGTATTCATAGTCCATCACTTTCCCGCCGATCTGCTCGCGTTTGACCATGGTTGCCGAATAATCGTGCACCTTTTCAAGATTTTCCAGCCCTCCGTAGGCCCAGCGCAACGTCGGCATCAATGGGTGTTCGCCGTTACCGGCGGGTGTCAATTGCGCAGTTGCCGTCGGCCCATCGGTCCGTTCAGCAACCCGGTATGGTGCTTGTGCCGGTGTGGTCGCCCGAGCCGACGGCTGTGGACGGACCGCGGCGCCATAGCGATTGGCCGGCGGCGGTGTGTAGCGGTTTGGTGTTATAGGCTGCACCGACGGCTGTGGACGGACCGCGGCGCCATAGCGATTGGCCGCCGGCGGTGTGTAGCGGTTTGGTGTTGCAGGCCACCTTCCGTATCCGTATTGGTTTTGGGCAAAAATCGGTGTAAGAAGCACGGCGACCAGTCCGACGGCCGGCATCGCGCCACGAGAAAGCGGGTTGCATGAGAACATAGATCAACACTCCTTTGTTCGACCTTATCGCAAATTACGCAAGATGGGATTACAATGTTTTGTTTGCAAGGGTGTTTTTACCCAATCGTTGTGGATGGTTACCTGGGCAACCCGCCGGTAATCGCTATAGCTTACCCAATTTCATTCCCCAGGTGGAGGCCAATTTGTGGATCGTCTTGAAATCGAGCTGAAAATCGAACTTACCAGAATTCTCTCCGTCCCGTTCGAGGAAAACTGCTATGTGGCCCAAATGGAGGGTAGAACCGATTGCCTGGTCGTAGACCCTGGCCTGGAACCGACCAAAATCGTCGATCACCTCGACTCGCACGGGCTGGCGCCGGCGGCGATCCTCAACACGCACGGACACGGCGACCACATTGCAGGCAATGCCGCCTTAAAAGAGCGATGGCCCGACTGTCCGCTGGTTATCGGCTCTGCCGATGCACCTAAACTGACCGATCCGGTGTCAAACCTCTCCTCGGCGTTTGGGACGGCGATGGTAAGCCCGACGGCGGACGTGACCGTCGATGACGGACAGACGTACACGGCTGCCGGGTTCGAGTTGAAGGTTTTGTCGATACCGGGCCATTCGGTTGGCCATGTAGTGTACTTGTGGGAAAACTACGTCCGGCCGTTGGTGTTTGTGGGCGACGTGATTTTTGCCGGCAGCATCGGCCGGACCGATTTTCCGGACGGCAGCTTCAGCCGGTTGAAGTCGGGAATACACGAGAAGCTGTTCACGCTGCCGGACGAGACGCTTCTGCTGCCCGGCCACGGCCCGGCGACTACCGTGGCAGAGGAGAAACGCAGTAATCCGTTTGTGAAGTTGGGTTTATCATAAAGCCGCTTTATGAGGAATAATACATACGGCGACCGCTAAACGGGGCTGTTTGCTTCCAGTACCTTGCCCAGGAACCGCGAGGTGACGGAATTCTCGCTGTTGGCGATCATCTCCGGCGTGCCTTTGGCGACGACACTGCCGCCGGCATCTGCGGCGCCGGGGCCGAGATCGACGATGTAATCGGCCGCCTTCATTATTTGCAGGTTGTGCTCCACCACAATCAGCGAATGGCCGACCGCAAGCAGTGCATCGAAACAATCGAGCAACTGCACGATATCGAAGAAGTGCAAACCGGTGGTCGGCTCGTCGAGAATGAACAGGCTCCGGCCGCGTTTTGCACGGGACATGTACCCGGCCAGTTTCAACCGCTGCGACTCGCCGCCGGAGAGCGTATTTGCCGGTTGCCCCAACCGCACGTAATCCAGCCCCACGTCCATAAGCCGTTTTAGCCGAGCCTGCACCTTGGGCCGGCCGCGGAAGAACGTAAACGCCTCGCGGACGGTCATATCCAACACATCGGCGATGTTACGCCCACGGTAAGTCACCTCAAGAATCTCTTTGCGGTATCTGCGTCCGTTGCACTGGCTGCATTTCATGTAGACGTCGGCAAGGAATTGCATATCGATCTGGATGTAGCCGTCGCCGCGACACGCATTGCACCGGCCGCCGTCTACGTTGAAGCTGAAGTGTCCGGGCGTGTAGTTCCGTGTTCTGGCCTCGACCGTATCGGCAAACACCGCACGAATCTCATCGAACGCCTTCAGGTACGTCACCGGGTTGCTTCGCGGCGTGCGGCCGATTTGGCTTTGATCGACCATAATCACGTCGTCCAGTTGGCCGTCGCCGTAGATGTCGTCATGGTCGTACGGTTTTGGTGCGTCCTTGCGTAGCCGTCGGCACAGGGCCGGGTAAAGCGTGTCCTGCACCAACGTACTCTTGCCGGAACCGCTCACACCGGTCACCAGGCAGAGCACCCCGAGCGGAAATTCGACAGTGATATTTTTCAGATTGTTCCCGCGTGCACCGGCCAGACGAATCCAACCGTGCTCTGGCGTACGGCGTCGAGGCAGCGCACCCACTCCACGGCGTCGTGCAAGATAATCGCCGGTGAGGCTTTTCTCGCACTGTTCCATTTCTTCCGGCGTGCCTTGAAAAACGATCCGCCCGCCGCGCCGGCCCGCACCGGGGCCGATCTCGATTACCTGGTCGGCCGCACGGATAATCGACTCTTCATGTTCTACGACCACCACCGTGTTGTCGCGGTTGCGCAGGTCGAGCACCGCGTCGATCAGTCGGCTGATGTCTCGCTGGTGCAGGCCGATTGACGGCTCGTCGAGCACGTATAGCATGTTTACCAGGCTGGAGCCGAGTGCGGCGGTAAGCGCCACGCGGCGCGATTCTCCGCCGCTTAGCGTGCGGATGATGCGGTCCAGTGTAAGGTAGCCCAGCCCGACCGCGTCGAGATATTCCAGCCGCCGGGTGACCTGTTCGAGCATTGTATGTCCGATGAGCCGTTCGTGTTCCGGCAGTTTGCCATCGAGATTTCGGAAGAATTCTACGGCATCGGCGATTTTCATGGCCGATATTTGTGCGATGTTCAGCCCGCCGATCCGCGTGGCCAGTGCCTCCGGCCGCAGCCGTGCACCGCCGCACGCCTCGCACGGCCGGTAACTACGCCAGCGGCTCAGGAACACCCGGATGTGCATCTTGTATTTTCGACGTTGAAGCCACGCGAAGAAACCGTTAAGCCCGGTGAATTTGCGCTTCGGCACGCCGGCGGTGATCAATTCGATCTGACGCTCGTCCAATTCGTAAAACGGCACGTCGACCGGAATATCGTAGTCGTCGGCCAGCGAGAGCAATTTTTCCAACTCGTGCGAATAGGCAGGGCTGTTCCACGGTGCGATTGCACCCTCGCGGAGCGATTTTTCGGGGTCGGGAACCACAAGCTCCATGTCCAGGGAGATCACGTTCCCAAAACCCTCGCACTCCGGACACGCCCCCAGCGGTGAGTTGAAGCTGTACAGCCGAGGCTCCGGCGTGTGATATTCCACCCCGCAGTCCTCGCACGAGAGCTCCTCGCTGAAACCGAGCCGGCGCCATGGCCTGCCGTCGATCTGATACTCGCTCCCCCTTCCTTTCAGTTGCTCCAAGCACCCCGAGACTACAGTCCTGTGAGATGGGTTGTGAGAGAAGAGAGAGGAGGGAGTAGAGTGAAGTGAATTTTTACTCTTCCCTCTTCTCCCTTCTCTTTTCTCTCCTCTCTCTTCGCTCTTCGCTCTTCCCCCTTCCCCCTTCCCCCTTCCCCCTTCTCTCTCCACTCTTTCCGCCTCAACAAACACCTGACACTTTCCCCGTCCCTTGCCAAACGCCGTCTC
>DAOWNK010000348.1 GCA_030642635.1 Pirellulales bacterium | reverse complement strand
CATTTTCCCCTTTGTTTTCCCCTCTTCCCTCTTTTCCCTTTTCCCTTTTACTTTTTCCCCTTTTCCCTTTTTCCCTTCCTTTTTGCACATTTGATTTGACCACCCATGGCGGCGGTGGTATGATCATAGTTGGGTGTCTTTTCTACTGTTCTTCTCACTTCACGAAAGGAACGATGCGATGAAAACGGCCAAACAACTCTCGATCTCGTTGGTCAACAAGCCCGGACGGCTGGCCGCCCTGCTGGCGGCGCTTAATAAGGAAAAGGTGAACTTTCGGGCACTCTCGGTAATGGATTCCGGCGAGCGCGGCACGTTGCGGTTCGTACCGGACGACGCCGATGCTGCAAAAGAAGTCCTGGAGAAAGCAAGTATCAATTTCGATTCGACCGACGTGTTGTTGGCCGAGGTCCCGTCTCATCAAGGGGCCTTCCGCAACATCTGTGAGAAACTGGCCGCCGAACATCTCAACATCGACTACGCCTACTGCTCGTTCAACTCCGGCGGAGGTGCTCGCGGCAAATCAATTGCCGTCATCAAGGTAAACGACCTGGCCAAGGCCCAGCGCATACTGAGTGAAAACGGCGCCACTTCCCGCCGCACACGACCCGGCCGCCGGCCCGTGCATGCGAGGTAGTAGGCGGTAGATGGTAGGCGGTAGATGGTAAAAACGCCCCGGGGCTGCGGTCCCGGGGGCAGCCGCTTGCGGCTTCGCACCCGTTTGCCGTATACCATACGACCGTGGTCACGCGCACTTATGCGGTGACCGACGCGACGGTCGGTCAAAACGAGTAAGATAAACCGCAATCAGGCCGACGCATATCATCGCCAACGCCAATGTTCCCGGCTCGGGTGTAGGTTTGACAACCGAGCCGAGGAGCACGAGATTGTCGAACTCCAAGCTCTTGCCGGTGCCGTTGGTGTACATGCACATCCGAAAAACCACGTCACCGTCCAAGTTTTGGTAGCCGCTGCCGGTCAAGTTTACGGAGAACGATTCCATGTTGCTATCCGAGTAGTTGCTCACCACGGAGGAACTGATCGTTTCGGCAAAATCGTCCAGACTGGTGCGCAGAAACCAGGCGCGCGGCCCCGATTCGCCGCCCTTGGAAACATCGAAGGTGAGATTGTGCAAACTCAACTTGCATCCGGCCTCGAGCGAGACCTTGAACTCGAAGAACGCACCGGCGGCGACCGCTTCGACCTCGCCGCTTACGCTGGTCGGTACGGCTCTCAGTACCGGCCGGTCCGGGTAATTCCGATCTATCGAACCCAATAACATGCCGCCGTTTGAGCCAGGCTCAAAGAGATCATCGGTGAGGTTCGACGCCGTAACGTCTTCCGCTGAAAACTCCGGCAAAAACTGCTCGTCGGCAATAAAGTGCTCATCGTCGAATGTGTACCGTGCAATGGTCGGTCCGGCATACAGCGAGACGAGTGAGTTGCGGAGCACCCGTTTCCCGTCGTCGGTCGCACCGCTTTCTGAATCGAAGAACTCCGACGCCGTCGCTGTGGAAAATAAGACGCGGTCGGCGCCGGGGACGTAATCGGTACCGCTGTGGTATTCGGCCGAGGTGTCCCAGGTAACGATGACCGGCCTGTGCTGCTCTTTATAGTCTGAAGCGACCAGCGTACCGTTGCCGACATCGGACGTAGGGTTGATATCTACATCTTTTCCACCTTTGTATATCCGCACATGGCCCTCGGCGATGGTTACGCCTTGGTAGAAACGATGGCCGGGGTCGTACGCATGGGCATGCTCGGCGGCGTGGCTTTTCGGCATTTGATCATCGTCAAGCCAATTCCACTTGCCGCGTCTGGCAAGGTACGGGCTGTGCAGCAGCAGCGGTGTTGCAAGCGTGCTCCAGAATTCGGCATTGTCGGCATATTTGCCGCTTTGCGTATCTCGCAGTACGACCACAAGGTTCGCATCGCGCAGCTCGCCTCTTCGGTACTCGTCGATACCGGAGTCCTTGTACCTGCCTTCGACTGCTGCAATACCGATCCCGTCGCCGTAGACCGTCCTGAGAAATGAGACATACTGTGCGGGGTCTCCGCTGTCGTAGACGACAACGATGCTTTCCGCCTCGGCGCAGCGCAACGAACCAAGCACAACAATTGCCGCCGACATCGAGATGGCCAGGCCGGGCGTTTTCATTGTAGTCGCCCCCGTGTAACTAGTGCTTTGTCAATTTTTAATTTTAGGGTACAGGGACTTCAGTTTGTGTCTGGCATTTTCGATAGTGAATTGCCAGTCGACTCCTCTTTGCTTATCGTTGCTGTCTGTCGCCCAGGCATCTGTTTCCTCTCGAAGCAT
>DAOWNK010000341.1 GCA_030642635.1 Pirellulales bacterium | reverse complement strand
CCAGAACAATTTGCAATTTGCAATTTGCAATCTACTGACCACTGACTACTGACCACTTTGCCTGCTAAGCCGCAAGCGGCTATTTACTCTTCTCCGGCGTTCGGCCGAGGATTTCATCCCTGAAATGCTCAACAATCGAAAGAAACGTATTCGGCGCGGTCTGGCCGAGTCCGCACTTCGAGGCAAGCTGCATTGTTTCGCCCAGCGAGCAGAGTTCCTTCAGGTATGCCATCGAACACTGCCCGCGTTGCAGCATTTCAACTCCTTCGAGCAGCTTTGGCGCACCTTCGCGGCAAGGGGTGCACTGGCCGCACGATTCGTCGATAAAGAACTCCAAAAAGTTTGCGGCGATTTTGAGCATATCGCGATGTGGGCCGAAGACGATGATCGACCCTCCGGTTGGCACGTCTTCGTATGCGATTGCACGGTTGAACTGGCTGCGCGGAATACACTGGCCCGCCGCGCCGCCGACCTGCACCGCCTTGGCGTCCTGTCCGCCGACCTTATCGAGCAACTCGGCTATGGTGATGCCCAACGGATACTCGTAAACGCCCGGCCGCCGGCAATCGCCGGATACGCTGAACAGTTTGTGCCCGGTCGATTTCTCGGTCCCGAATTTCTTGAACCACTTTGCACCCTTCGCCATGATGCAAACTGCCCAGGCAAACGTCTCAACGTTGTTGACGATGGTCGGATGGTCGAGGTATCCGGTGTCGATAGGGAACGGCGGTCGGTTTCGCGGCTCGCCGCGCTGGCCTTCGAGCGATTCGATCAGCGCGGTCTCCTCGCCGCAGACGTAAGCGCCGGAGCCCATGTTGATTTGTATATCGAAATCAAAACCCTTCTTGCCGCCGACGTTTTTTCCTAACAATCCCTGCTTGCGCCGTTGGTCGAGTACGTCCTCCAGGTGCCGGCGCAGGTACGTATATTCGGCACGCAGATAGACGATTCCACGCTGTGCGCCGATGACCATCGCGGCAATGGTCATCCCCTCGAAGACCATATCGGCGAAGTCGGCCAGTATGACGCGGTCCTTGAACGTACCCGGCTCACCTTCGTCGGCGTTACAGACTACGAACTTCTCCTCGTCGGGCTGCTTGGCCGCCAGCTCCCACTTCAGGCTGGTCGGAAACCCGGCCCCGCCGCGACCTCGGAGGCCCGAGGTGTTGATTATCTTAAGCGACTCGGCGTTGCCGCACGTCAAGGCCGCCTCCAGCCCGCTGCCAGGCTCGATTGTGCTGAACGTCAGCTTGTTTTTGGTCGTCGGTGCGATCATATCTGACGCTCCATTTCAAGGGCCGTGGCGTGTACGCCGAACTTGCTGCGGCAATCTTCCAAAATGCCGTGGATCATCTCCGGGGTGACCTGGGTATAAACCTTTTCGTTGACCAACATTGCCGGCCCCTGATCGCACATCCCGAGGCAATTCGCCCATTTAAGCGAAAACTTCCCGTCGGGTGTCGTTTCACCGAACTTGATCCCCAAATCGTTCTCTAACTGTCGGGCGATCTCGTCCTTGCCGGCCATCTCGCAGGTGATCGTCCGGCACAACCGTATCACGAACTGGCCTTGCTTGGTCTCGTCCAAGAAGCTGTAAAACGAGACCACGCTGTATACCTCGACCGGGTGGATATCCAGCAGGTCGGCGATTACCTGCATGCTGTACTCGGAGATGTAGTAGTGCCGCCGCTGCACTTCCTGCAAGATAAACAGCAACGAACTGCGCTGGCGGCCGTGGCTGTCGACCAGTTTTTCCAGTTCGTCGCGGAGCCGTTCGCGTTCGGTAAGCAGCATGAAAATTCCTCCAGTGTGGCCGGTTGTTTTATTAGACGTTCTTAGTCTATTGGTTTTCTGAGGCTATACAAGTCCGGGCGGTTCAACATACAAACACAGTGGCCAAATAACATATAATCGCAAACTTTTCGGCAATTCTTGAATTTACGTAAGTTATTCTGCAATATCGACTTGAGACATATCCACGTCTCCTGCCGGGCGATTTTTTCGAGATTTTCGTACATAGGGGGTTGATCGGGTGTGGAAAATACAGTAGAATTCCGATAGTGAGAATGAGTCTCAGTTTGCTTTGTCGCTTGCGGCTTCGCAATAATAGCAATTTCCTACGAGGTCTCCATCGTGATCGACAAATCCGTCCCGCTCGACGATCTGCTCGTCGGAGAATCTGCCTTTGTTCGCCGCGTTGCCGGACAGGTCGACCACGTCCATCGTCTTGAAGAATTCGGACTACGCGGCGGCACCAGAATTCAAATGTTTCAGGCCGGCAACCCGTGCATCTTGCGGATGGCCGGCAACAAGGTCTGCTGCCGAACGGACGACCTGCTGCACATCATGGTCGAGCGTGATGTAGTGGAAGTGTAGAAAAGAAATCGGCCGCTTGCGGCTTAGCAATTAGTTCATGGCTTCTCCGACCAATCCGGCCACGCAAACCGTCGCTCTTATCGGCAACCCGAACACCGGCAAATCGACCATCTTCAGCGCACTGGTTGGCGTACACCAACACGTTGGGAACTATCCAGGCGTGACGGTTGAGAAGAAGACCGGGCGGATGGACCACCGCGGCCGTCGATACGAGTTCATCGAGCTGCCGGGTTTGTACAGCGTTGCAGCGCGGTCGCGCGACGAGATGGT
>DAOWNK010000261.1 GCA_030642635.1 Pirellulales bacterium | reverse complement strand
GAATTTGTGGATGCATACGCTGGTCGAACTTTGGGCGTGGAACAAAAGTCGCGAGCAGTTGGTCGACCGCAGCGACTCGCCGTGGGACAACGCCGATCGCAGGCCTTCGCTCGCCAACCGTCGCAAAGCCCTGCGCCAGCAGATTCTCCGAAACGAATTATCGACGACTACCCCCCTATGGTTGCTCCCACGAAAAATCATCGGCCTGGCCAAAAGCCTCATGGCGTTGGCCACGTAGCAAAGTTCATTTCTCAGAAAGTGCAGTAAGTGTTAAAAGTGAACCATAAAGCCGCTTTGCGTTGGTCGCGCCGATGCCGCTTGTGGTTTGGCAGCGTAGTGCGCGCGACCAACGGTCGCGGCTTTATGTGGGTATTGTAATGTTACCACGGCGGCAGCGCCAGTGTGCCGCCCTCAAGGTGCACCACGCTGCCGCCGATAAATCCGGCGTCGTCGCTCAGCAGGAACGCCACGGTTCGGGCGACGTCGATTGGTTGGCCCATGCGTTGCACGGGTATTTTTTTGGCCACCTCGGCATATAGCTCCTCTTTGGGCTTGTCCCAGCCTTCGCAGGAGGCGGCCAACATGGGGGTGTCTATCGTGCCCGGGCTGACGGCCACAAATCGCACCCCGTTGGGGCTGTGGTCGGTCGTCAGGCTACGCATCAATGATACCACGGCCGCCTTGGAAGCACCATAGACGGCGTGTTCCGGAAATCCGATATCCGCTGCCACCGAGGTGGTAAAGCAGATCACCCCCCTGCCCTGCTCTTCCATCACCGGAACGGCGTATTTGCACAGCAGCACCGGCCCGAGTAGGTTTACGTCGAGCATCAGGTGAAAGTCCTCGAGCGTTATGTCGGTGATCTTCTGGTTTCGCAACACGCCGGCGTTGGCGTGTACGGCATCGAGCCGGCCGAACTTTTCGACGGCCAGATCTACCGCCGCCTTGACGTCCTGCTCCTTGCTCACGTCGCCGAACTGGAAGATGCACTGGCGGTCCTCGCCGGTCAGGCGTTCGGCCAGTGCCTTGCCCTGCTCGTCTTGGATCGACATGGCGACGACCTTCGCCCCGGAACGTGCGAACAACTCGGTGCACGCCTCTCCGATGCCCGAAGTTCCGCCGGTAACGAGGATTACTTTTTCTTTTAGATCGCTCATAATTGGTTCCTGTTTGTATGTAATTATTTGTAAAGCCGCGACCATTGGTCGCGGATGTTTGGGTTATCGACTTATCACTTGGCGATCCGCGACCAATGGTCGCGGCTTTACACTACCCCTTCGCGCCGGAGCGGGCACGGTGCTGTTTGCCGGACCGGCGGAACTCGACCGCGTGGTCGATCAGCCCGCGTATATCGTACTGCGGCCGGTAGCCGAGCACGTATCGGGCTTTGGCGATGTCGACGCAAAAATCCTCGCCGACCGGATCGACCAATTCGAGCACTTCGATGCCCAGCTTTTCAGCGACGTATTCGGCCGCCTCGGCGTAGTCGAACGGCTCGGCCATAGCGACGCCGAACGTCTCGCCCTCGATCCCTTCGGTCTGGATCGCCAGGAGATACGCCTGCACGCAATCCTCGACGGCGACGACGTGCCGTCGCATCGGCCGGCCGTTCGGGTGTCGCAGCGCCACGGCCGCGTTACACCCGTCGGCGAATTTCGTACGCTGACGCTCGTCCATCAACTCGGTCCACACCGGTATGCCGAACCCTTCGCCGGCGACGGTCAGGTGATTGAGGATGTCGTCTTCGGATTGAATCCACGACATGCGAATGCAGACGGTCGGCACGGCGGCCTGGTGGTAGAACTGCCGGAACATCGTCTCCTCGATCACTTTCGAGAAGGCGTAGTAGCCCGGATATGGGGCCATGGGCATGTCCTCGCGGATCGGCGCCGGCTGCGGGTCGAAGTAGATTCCGTTTACCGCATCGCCGCTGGCCAGGACGACTCGTTTGGGTTTTTTGGTTCGCATCGCCGCGTCGAGCACGTTGAACGTGCCGCGAGCGCTGACGTCGATCACCACCTCGCGGTCTTCCTTGCAGGAAGCCAGGTGGACGACCGCGTCGCTGCGCGAGACCAACTCCTCCATGGCCTTAGCGTCAGCGATATCCGCCTGGACTTCCTCGACCCCGTCTACGCCGATCGGCAAGCATACGTCGACGGCGATGACCCGGTAGTCGCTCCTTAGCAACTCCTCGCAGAGCGGCCCGCCCAGCTTGCCGCCGGCGCCGGTCACCATAACGTTTTTAATATCCGGCATGACGTTATTTTTCCTCCTCTTTCATTTCCATGAATTCGACGACTGCGCCGTCTTCGGTCTGATAGAATCCGACGACCGCAATGCCGGCATCGAACGGTGCGAGCAGCTCTTTAAGGCCCTTGCCGGCCTCGGCGATACTGTCGACTTCATACGCCACGTGCGGCATCTCGCGGACCGGGCCGGTTAGTGTCGTATCCGGCTCGAACCGCAGCCACTCGACGTGATACGGATGTTTTTGGAAATCGGTCACCCAGACGCGGGTAGCTTCGACGAACCTTTCGTCAGGCTTCTTCTCGGTCGTGACAATGCCGATGTGCGAGAAGACCAACTCGTCCGATTCGGTTTGCTTGTTCGCCGGCCCGGCGGAACCACAGCCGGACACCATGCCCAGTATCGGTATGCTCAGACACGCGGGCAAAAACTCTCTGCGTTTCATGGTTACACTCTTGGTGGTTAGTGGATAGTGATTAGTATGTCCAGCCATTATTTCAGGTCGACACGTTTCACATGCACAAGCCGCCGGCCGAGCATGTCCACGGCGGCGCCTGCCTGTTCAAGTGCGATGTAGCCGAGAATCGGCTCGTATTCCCCTTCTTCATCCGGCTGCATGTCCAGAAACAGGACTTCCGCCATACTTGGCCTGAACCCCCCAATCTTCACACGAAGCGGACCACAGACCGAGCCGGTTCTGTGCGACTGGTCGGCCATTTCGACCTCAAGTTCGGCGAGTTGTTCAATCTCACCGAGGCTGTCGCGCCATGCATTGGGCAGTGTGATGTAAGCAGCACCGGTATCGACAAGCATACTCATCGACAAGGTTTTGTGAGGATCGACGAAGTTCGTCAGTTTCACTTGCGTCACAATTCGTCCCATGTCGGTCTCCTTTTCTATCGTTTCATCCATTATACGACTTCACTACAAACACACCACCTGCCCGGTTTTCGACGATTCCTCGGCGGCGGCCACCAGCGCCACTGCCGCACGCGATTCCTTGGGAGTTATGCGGTCCGGCGTGCGACCTTCGGCCACACAGTTGGCGAAGTATCGCAGTTCCGAACGAAGTATGCCGAATCGCTCGCCAGATACCTGCGGCCAGTACATGGTGTCGGGCAGATGGTTGCCCTGACCGTCGTGAATTTCCAGCCCGGCCTGGCCGCAGTTGATGTACAACGCACCTTCCGTGCCGATTATCTCCATGCGGGCGTCGATCGCATACGGGGTGCTGTCCGGCAGGTGCCAAACCGACTCGATCACGCCGACCATGTCGCCCTCCAGGCGGATCATCGCCCAGCCGCCGTCGGCGTACTTGCAATCGCCCGGGTGGACTTCCTGTGCATAAACGCTAAGCGGTTTGGCGCCGCTGAACCACAGCATCAGGTCGATGTCGTGTATACCGTCGCCCGCCAAGGCGGAAATCTTGTTAAGCACCTCGCGGCCGATGGCCCTCGGCAGGTTCCGCCGGGCGTGCATCGATATGATCCGCCCAACGCGGCCCTCCTCAATCGCCTGCTTGGCCATTGCCACGCGCGGATCGAACCGGCAGACGTGGCCGACCATAAACAGCCCGTCGCTGCGGCCGGCCGCCTCGACTATCCGATCGCAGTCCGCGATGGTCCTGGCCATCGGCTTTTCAAGAAACACGTGCTTGCCGCTTTGCAGCGCAGCGACGGTGATATCGCGATGATCGTCCACATGGGTGGTGATGCTGACCACGTCGACCGACTCATCGGCCAGCAGGTCGTGATAGTCGGTGTACCGGCCCGGCACGTCGTAACGGTCGGCCAACTCGGCCAGCCGATGCTCGCGGCGGGTGCACAGTGCGGCCAGTTCGATGCCCGGCATTGCGGCAAGCGTGTCGGCGTGCACCTCGCCGAAGAATCCTAATCCGATTACACCCCAGCGCACGGTTTTGCTCATATTTTTCTCCGTTTACTTACCTGCAACCCCACAAGCCCACGGGTTGCAACCCATTAGTATCTACACAAGTTTGCTAGCACTGGCGGCTTTGCTGCTGTGGACTTTCGGGTGCTAGCAGCGTAACGTTGTAAGTATGTATCATCAATTTCTTTGGAGCCGCGTTTACAGCGGCGGTATAGGCAGTTAGTGGT
>DAOWNK010000107.1 GCA_030642635.1 Pirellulales bacterium | reverse complement strand
TATCATCGTCGCAGCCTTTCGGAAACGGCCATGTATCGTATGAAATGCTGTTTTAGTGACCATTTGAAAAATCGTTTGATACAAAATCAACGAACTGAAACGCGAATACGAAGTAAAATCCTCAATAAATTCACCCACCTCGGACTACCTCAGTTCGAGTGGAGTTAGTCAACAAGGCCCTCGCATACCATGAAAAGCGGTACGCAAGAGGCGACCTTCTCGGTCTGTGTGGGATATCGACGACATCGAAATCGCAAAGACGGCAAAAGGCGAAACCAAAAACTGCTCTTTGCCGCTTGGCGAGTACCTGGCTCGCCCACAGCCATCCGCGAGCGGTATCGCAAACGGTTCGGCATCGAAACCAGCTACCGGCAGCATCGTCAGGGACGTAGTTACACCGGCACACGCAATCCTCGCCTGCGGCTGTTCTTCATCGCCGTGGCGTTCATCCTGCGAAACGTGTGGGTATGGATTCACCAAACACGCCTCGCCGAAGGATCGGGCAACACCATGACGCTCCACCTCGAACTGCTCCGCTTCAAACGCATGCTCAATTGGATTGCTCACGAGGTCGTAACCTTATACCATGACGGCTCAACACCTTACGTCGAACGGCCGCCATAAACCAAACTTCGAACTACTGTAATACAAAGAAGGAGGGATTTGCATCATGCAATATCGAACCCAAGCCCAACGAACCGACCGATCACGCATACATCCCGACAATCGGTCACGCATTGGCGATCGCCCACGGCACGGTCGATCCGAAGCGCGTCGGCGGCCTGATCGAGACGGCCCACGCGATCCTGGCCGGTTTGGATCCGTCGGACGAGATGGCCTTCGCCTTGGCGGCGGACAAGCTCTGGAGCGTGCATCTGAACGACCAGAACGTCTTGAAGTACGACCAGGACAAATCGTTCGCCGCGGCCAACCTTCGAAGTGCGTTCAACCAGGTCCGCGTACTTGAACTGGCCGACTACCCGGCGACCGGCCGTTTCGTCGGTCTCGATGTCAAGGCGATGCGGACGCAGAAGCCCGAGGTGGCCCACAAGCACCTGACCAACAGCCGAACGATCTTCCTGACGCTGGTTGAGAAAGTTCGTACTTTCCCAAAGGACGTGGAGGCCAAGTGCGTTGCCGAGCGCGATTACGAGGCGCTCGAGTTGGCCGTGTTGGAGCACCTGCTGGGTGGGTGATCTCCGCCAAGCGGACAACCTGATCGGTTACAAGGAAGGCAAATGGCAGATGCGGGACGACACGATTCGCCATCCGCGGTGACAACCATGGCACCAGCCGTGCAGGTTTGGCAAGAAGGCCATGCTCTGTTGATCACCGGGCCTGAGCCCGTTTGCGGTATTGCTGCGGGCTGAGGCCCGTCTCTGACTTGAAGATGCAGGCCAGGTACTCCCGCGAGCCGAAACCGGAAGCGGCTGCGATGTCGGGTACCGGCATGTCGGTTTCTGCGAGCAGCAGCTTGGCTCGCTCGACGTGGACGCGGCGTATCTCGGCGGCAGGCGTCCGTCGGAGCACCTCTTGAAAACGTCGTTCCAGCCGGCGGCGGGAAACCGGCACCGCGCGAAGCACGTCCTTCACCTGGATCGGATCGGCGGCGCGGCTGCGGATAAAAGCGATTGCCTGAGCCAAATCGTCGTCGTCGAGCGCCAGCGTGTCGGTCGATTGCCGCGCGACCACGCCGGTCGCTTTGATGAGAATGGGGGACTTTGGCGGACGTCGGCCTCGCATCAACCGGTCAAGCAACGCTGCGGCTTCGTAGCCGATTCGCTCCGAGCTGAGTGCGATGCCGGACAGCGGCGGGTTACACATCTCGCACAGCAACTCGTCCTCGTCGGCTGCGAGCACGGCAACCTGTTCGGGGACCAGCAGGCCGGCCCCACCACAGGCGTGGATCAGTTCCTGTGCGCGCTCGGTGGCCCAGGTGAGGATTCCAACCGGTTTGGGCAGCGTCTTTAGCCAGCGAGCCAAATCTTTCTGCTGGGTGTGCCAACTGTCGCTGACGCCCGCGCCGGGGCCGGGCCTGTAGAATGCGCATTCACGGCCCGCCTCGGCCAGCGCGATGGCGAACCCCTGGTAGTGGTCCTCTACATAAGATCGCCATTGCGGCCCGCAGTAGGCGAAGTGACTAAACCCGCGGTCCAGCAGGTGTTCGGCCGCCAGCCGTGCTGCGGCCCGCAGGTCAGTCGCCACCCGCGGCAGGTCCACGCCTTTGAGCTTGATGGCCGAGACGTTGACGATCGGCACGCCGGCCTTGGCGATATGCCGGGCGGTGGCGTGGCTGGCCACACGTGCAATGACCCCTTCACCTCGCCATCCGGCCGGCAGCCGGATCTGTGGATTTTGTCCCCCGGCCATGATCCAAACGTGCCATATTCCTCGCCTGCGGACGTAGCTGCCGATGCCGCGGACCAGCCGTCGGCCCCAGCCGGTCGACGTATCGACCAGCACTGCTATGCGAGGAGCTTTCGTTCTGTGCATTTTCCACCTCCTTCGACGCTGGATGCACTGGTCGATTATAGCATCCGGACGGCGCGACGCAAACCCTTACGTTTTTTGCGCGTTATTCCATTGACACCGGTTACTGCATAGCGGAGAATTCAATAGGATAGGAATTGAATTGTATTGGGCACGGATGTCCGAATTTCCAGGATGCCCTTAATTATGTACCCATGCAAAGGAGCCATCATGCCTAAACCGAACGAGTTACAAACGGCCACACGACCGTCGCGACGCGATTTTTTGAGGACTTCAACCACCATGATCCCCGCGGTAATGGCCGGCAGCTTGGCCATTAGTCGAAGCGCCCATGCCGCGGGTGATGACACGTTGAGAGTCGGGCTGGTTGGCTGCGGCAGCCGGGGTAGCGGCGCGGCCGTCAATGCGTTGAACGCCGACCGGGGCGCCAAGCTCGTGGCCATGGCCGACGCCTTCGGCGACCGGTTGCAAAACAGCCGGGCAAGGCTGAAGAAGATGAAGCCTGACCAGGTGGCCGTCGATGACGGCCATTGTTTCGACGGGTTCGACGGATACGAGAAGTTGATCGCCAGCGGTGTGGACGTGGTGCTGTTGGCCTCGCCGCCGCACTTCCGCCCGAAGCATCTGAAGGCGTGTGTGGACGCCGGCAAACACGTCTTCGCCGAGAAGCCGGTGGGCGTCGACGCGACCGGAGTACGCAGCGTCCTGGCCACTTGCGAGGAAGCCAAAAAGAAGGGTCTCAGCTTGGTCTCGGGGCTTTGCTGGCGGTACAACCCCGGCATCCGGGAAACGATCAAGCGGGTGCACGACGGGGCCATCGGCGATATCGTCGCAATGCAGGCCACCGCCAATCGCTGTCCCGTTTGGCACCGCGGCCGTAAGCCGGAGTGGACCGAAATGGATTTCCAGATACGCAACTGGTACTACTTCATCTGGCTGTCCGGCGACTTCAACGTCGAGCAACATGTACACGGCCTGGACAAAATGTCCTGGGCGATGCACGACGAGCCACCGGCCAGCGCCTGGGCGCTCAGCGGCCGGCAGGTCCGCACCGATCCGAAGTACGGCGACATCTTCGACCATCACGCAGTGGTCTACGAGTATGCCAATGGCGTGCGGATGTACGCCTTCACCCGCCAGCAGTCCGGCTGCTACAACGAGTACTCGGAGATTCTCCTGGGCACAAAAGGCCGCTGCGATCTGCAAAAGCACGTCATCGAGGGCGAGACCAACTGGCGCCACAAAACCAAACGGCACTGGCCCCGCGAAAGCGGCAGAGGGATGCACCAGATCGAACAGGACGAGTTGTTCGCCTCGATCCGCGCGGGCAAGCCGATCAACAACGGCCATTACATGTGCCAGAGCACCTTGATCGGCATTCTTGGCCGGATGGTCGGCTACACTGGCCAGGAGATTACTTGGGACGAGATAGTCAGCTCCAAGCAGGACCTGTCGCCGGAACGCTACGCCTGGGACGCCGACCCGCCCACACTGCCCGACAAAAACGGCAAGTACCCGGTGGCTGTCCCTGGCGTGACGAAGTTCGTGTAGGAGGAACGGTCGCATGATTCGCATCGGTATTGTTGGTTGTGGGCGGATTTTGGCGGCGCACCTGCGGGGGTATCGCATGCTGCGGGAGGCCGGAGTGGACGACTTCCGTATCACGGCCCTGTGTTCGTTGGAGGCCGACGAGGCACGGATGTACGTTCGCCGCGGCGAAGGCCCGGCGCAGCGACCGGCGGTGAGCGACGCGCCGGAAGATCCGCTGGCCGTTGGCGACGAGTACCTGTCCGACTTTCAGGACGACGTCGAGGTTGAGGTCTATACTGATTTTCATCGGATGATTGCCGAGGCCCCGATCGACGCGGTCAACGATTTTACCGTCCACGCGCTGCACCACCAAGTCGCGGCAGCGGCGCTGGAACACGGCAAGGACCTGCTGACCGAAAAGCCCATGGCCGTCACGGTCCGCGCCGCCCGGCGGATGTGCGAAGAGGCCGAGTCGCGGGACCTCGTGTTGGGCGTGTTTCAGAGCGGACGTTTCGCGCCGGCTGCGCGGCATCTCCGCTGGTTGTTCGAGACGGCCAAATGCGGCCGGCTCGAGATGGTGCTGATGGGCGGCGTCGGCGCACGGTGGGCGCCCGACCGGATCGTTGCCGAAACGCCGTGGCGGCATCGACGGATCGAAGCGGGCGGGATCGCGTTGGACGTGGGCGTGCATCGCTTCGACCTGATCCGCTACCTCGCCGGGGAAGTCAAGAATGTCCAGGCCCGCACGGCAATCCTGGAACCGGTCCGCATCACGCTTGACGAGCGGGGTAACGTGACCGAGCGGATCGACTGCGACGCCGACGACACGGTCTACGCAACGTTCGAGGCGAACCACGGCGTGACGGGCAACCTGCTGGCAAGCTGGGCCGGTCACGGCGGACCGACGCAATTAGGCGCGGGCGCCGTGTTCTACGGCTCCGCCGGCCGAATTTCGGGCACGGACGTTACTTTCGACGATGGATCGGCCGCCGAGTTGGAGGCGTTGTATCAGGAAGGCGCCGAGGCGGCGCGAAAGCAAAAGGATTTTCCCATGGGATTGGACGACGCGTTCGCACTGACACAATACGATTGGCTCGAGGCGGTCCGCCGGCGCTGCCAGCCGGAGACCAGTGGCCGTGAAGGCCTGATGAATCTGGCCTGCGCCTATGCGGTTCTGGAGTCGGCCCGGGCCGGCCGGCGTGTTGAGGTCGAGGAAGTCGCCGGCGGTGCGCTGCGCGAATATCAAAGGCGGATCGACGATCACTATGAGGTTGCGTGACTCATGACAACGGATGCCAATACGGCCGATACGTTGCATCGCATCGATCCGCGACTGTATGTGATGATGTTCCTGCAGTATGCGGTGTACGGTCTCTGGTTGCCGATTGCGGCAAGATTCCTATCCGCGGATCGGGCCGTTGGCGGGCTGGGGTTCAGCGATTTCCAGATCGGTATGATCATCGCCGTGGCCGGCGCGATCGGCGCGATCGCCGCGCCGTTCATTGCCGGTCAGCTTGCCGACCGCTACTTCGCTCCCCACCGGTGTTTGGCTGTGCTCTTGGCCGTCGGCGGCGTGATCAAGTTCGTCACCGCCTACCAGACGACCTATACCGCTTGGCTGTGGCTGTCGATTGCCTATGCTATCGCCTACGTGCCAACGCTTTCGCTGACCAACTCGCTGGCGCTGGCCCACTTGTCGGACCCGAAGCGGCAGTTTCCGGGCGTGCGGGCGATGGGCACGATTGCGTGGATCACCGTGGCGTGGGTGTTTCCCATGGTCTGGCTGCAAACGGGGCTGGAATTCCGCTGGCTGCCGCCCTTTTTCACCGGCCAGGAATTGCCCGACGCCCCGGCCAGGATGATCGACTCGGTACGGGTCGCCGGCGTGATCTCAGTTGCTTACGCGGTGTTTTGTTGGTTCGGCCTGCCCCATACGCCGCTGAAACGCCGACCGGCGGGCAAACTCGCTTTCGCCGGGGCCTTTGCGCTGTTTCGGCGCCGCTCTTTTGCAATTCTGGTGTGCGCGTCGCTGATGGTAAGCGTCATCCATTGCCTCTACTTCGTGCAGATGAGCAAGTTCCTGGCGGCGATCGGGCTGAGCGACGCCTACATTATGCCCGCCATGTCGCTGGGCCAGTTCGCCGAGATTCTCGCCTTGGCGGTGCTCGGCCCGATACTCAGCCGACTCGGCTTCCGCACCGTGATTACGTTGGGCGCCTTTTGTTATTTTCTGAAGTATGCCTTCTTCGGCACGGTTGGGCTGCCGTTGGAAGTGATCGTGGCGGCGCAGTTGATCCACGGGTTCTCCTTTGCCTTCTTCTTCGCAGCCGGATTTATCTACGTGGACCGCATCGCCCCGCCCGACGTCCGCTACTCCGCGCAGACCGTTTTCATGCTCGTGATACTGGGCATCGGCCCACTCATTGCCGGTCCACTGAACGGATTGCTCTCCGAGTGGTATACGCCCGCTGGCGGAAAGCTCGACTATTCGATGTTCTGGTACACCGCCGCGGGAGTCGGGCTGGCGGCCACTGCGCTGGTGGCCGCGCTGTTCCGCGACGAAACACTGAAAAAACTTACCAAGAACTCTAATCTGTGAGGATACGATGACCAAGACATTCCGTATCGGTGTGCTGGGCCTGACGCACGACCACGTGTGGGGCAACCTGGAGGCCCTTACCGCCCTGGAAAACGGTGAGTTGGTTGCCGCCGCCGACCCGAACCAGCCCTTGTTGGACAAGGTGAAGGAGAAACACGGCTGTGCGACCTACGTGAATTACAAAGAGATGGTCGAGCAGGAACAATTGGACGCCATCTACGTGTTCTGCGACAACGCCACTGGCGCAGACCTGACCGTCTGGGCGGCCGGCCGGGGCCTGCACGTGATGGTCGAAAAGCCGATGGCGGCCACGCTTGCCGGGGCCGAGCGAATGATCGAGGCGGCGCAGAACGCCGGCGTGCGACTGATGATCAATTGGCCGGTGGTCTGGCGGCCGCAGGTCCAAGAGGCGATCGCCATCGCAACCCGGCCGGAGTTCGGCAATGTGTATCAAATCACTCATCGCACCGGCCATGCCGGACCGAAAGAAGAGTGCTCCTCGTACTTCAGCGACTGGCTATACAACAAGGAGTTGAACGGGGCCGGCGTACTGATGGACCTGTGCTCCTACGGCATCAATCTGGCCGGAGTGCTGCTGGGACGGCCGGAGCGGATCACCGCTGTCACCGGCCGGCTGGGACGGGAGGATCTTTCCGTCGAGGACAACGCCATCGTAGTGATGTCGTACCCGCGGGCAATCGCCACCGCGGAAGGCTCGTGGACACAGGTAGGCAGGCCGACCACCGGATACCTGGCCACGATCTGGGGAACCCGCGGCTCGGTTACAGTGGGGCCGGGTGGTGGTGGCCGGCTGTGGACGACTACAGCCGAGCAGCCAGAGAGCGTCGAAATCGAGCCGCCCGAGCCCGAGCCGCACATGTCCAGCGGCACCGCCCATTTCCTCTGGGGCCTGGCGACCGACGAAGAGTTCTGCCCGCTGTGCCGCCCGGACGCCTGCCGCGACACACAGGAAATTATCGAAGCAGCTATCGTCTCGTCGCAGACTGGCAGGGATATCTCGTTGCCTCTGCAATATCCGAACGACAATAAACCACGTGGAGATCAGTAGTGACCAGCGGCGTGCTTACCCACATCCAGCGATTCTCGGTGCATGACGGGCCGGGGATTCGCACGACCGTGTTCCTCAAGGGGTGCCAGATGCGATGCGCTTGGTGTCACAACCCCGAGACGTATCACGAGCAGCCGGAGCTACAGGTGTTTCCGGATCGCTGTATCGGCTGCGGGGCCTGTGTGGAATCGTGCCGGCACGATGCGCACCAGATCGCCGACGGTCGGCATCTCTTTCACCGAGAGCGATGCGTGGCCTGCGGTCGTTGTGCCCAGACGTGCTATGCCAGATCGCTGGTGCTGGTGGGCCAGACGAAGACCGCCGAAGAGGTGCTCCAAGAGGTGCTGGCCGATAGCGAGTTTTATCAGTCATCCGGCGGCGGCGCGACGATTTCCGGGGGGGAACCGCTGGTTCAGCCCGATTTCACGCGCGACATTCTCCGGCTCTGCAAGGACGAAGGCATCCATACCGCACTGGACACGAATCTTGCCTGGCCGTGGGCCAGGGTAACGCCGATTCTACACACGGTGGACCTTTTCCTGGTCGACGTGAAAATCTTCGACGACCAAGAACACCGGCGATGGACTGGGGTATCGAACGAACAGGTGCTTGAGAACCTCCGCAGGCTGGACCAGCAAGGGAAGCCAGTGATTGTGCGTACCCCGCTGGTCGCGGGACTGAACGACCGAATCGACCAGATCGCCGCAATCGCCGACTTCTTGAGCACTCTTGCAAACGTCATCGAGTACGAGTTGTTGCCGTATCATCCGCTAGGATCGGGCAAGTACGAAAGCCTTGGGCTAAAGCCCCCTCCAGCCGAGTTCAAGGCGCCTTCGGCCGAGCACTTGCAGCAATTGGCCTGCGTGGCTCGCAACGAAGGCCTTACGGTCCGGATTGCCGGATCGAAGCCTTCCGAGCAAGCCGCAGACAACAAGTATGAGAGCAGAATCCCCGTTTCTTGACCGATTGTTTGGAGTACCTAAGATGACATGCGTTGCGGACCGTCGATTTACCTATAACGATCGCTTGGAGCACCTCCGGCACAGAAAACAGGAGCAGACCGAACGGAAGCTCCAGAAGTTGGGGTACATGAACGAAGACGATTACGGTCTGGTTCTGCCCCCGGAGCACTTCACCTGGCGCCCGACTCCGAACCACCCCGATGGCTCGTTTTACGGCTTGGATGGCTGGGCGAAGAACTTCCGCAGCCTGATGGAACATCACCCGGTGTATGTGGATTCGATGGACGCTCTGGCCGGTCGGTACATGTTCTTTCTCAAGCGTATGCGTCCGTCGATCTGGCCGCCGGAATTCGACTATGCCCACCTCAAGCCGGAACAAGAAAAATACGGCATCATCCACGGTATCGGCAACGACGCTCACTTCGCCCCTGACTACCAGATCGGCCTGGAACTGGGCTGGGGTGGCCTGCTCGAGAAGGTCCGACACTGCCGCGACCGGCACGGCCCGGATAAGGCCGACTTCTATCAAGCAGAAGAGGACGTCATTCTGGGCATCCAAAACTGGATTCGCCGGACGGTACAAGCCATCCGAGAGACCGAGGCCGCCGGGACTTGGCCCGATCTGCGTGAGAACCTCAGGGAAAAGGTGGAGGCCAACGAGCGGCTAATCGAGAATCCTCCCCGCACGCTCCGCGAGGCCTGTCAGTGGATCGCCTGGTTCAACATGGCGTCTCGCACCTATAACCGCGACGGAGCCGGCGGGCAGCTAGATGAACTGCTTCGGCCTTACTACGAACGGGATATTCAGTCCGGCCGCATGGACGACGAACAGGCCATCTTCATTATCGCCTGTCTGCTGTTGAACGACCTCCACTACTACCAACTCGGCGGCCCCGATCCCAACGTCCGCTACCAGACCAGCCACCCTTCGTTCCTGACCTTGGAGGCTGCACATCGCATCAACACAACCTGCAATCTGACCACTCGCGTACACGACCGTCTC
>DAOWNK010000027.1 GCA_030642635.1 Pirellulales bacterium | reverse complement strand
TGGCCTCTGGATGCTTTTGAGCATGCTTCGAGTGTTGGAAAACTACGACGTTGAACATATTCGCTATCTCGCTCAGCACATGCTAGCCGACGTCCGTGCCGGCCCCGCTTGTGCTAGCAAACTTGTGTAGATACTAATGCATGCAATGCGGGGGCTTTTTAAGGTGGCAATGAATTGCCACCCCCTCACCGCCTACCGCCTACCACTCCTCGCCACCAGCCCCCACAGGCAGGCTGTGACCAACGCGACCGCTGCAATCGCAACCAGCCCGTAGCGAACCAACCCGGTGCTAAGCACTCGCAGTGTGGAACCGATGGCCATCTCGTACGCTTCCTGGACGATCACGACCCAACCGGTCGGCCTGCCGCGAACTCGTACCGGTTCCATCCGCGCCAACCAGTGCCGTCGGTACTGGCTCCCGGCCGGATCGGCTGCCATCGGGTCGGCGTAATGTTCTTGGCGTTTTGGTGCATCGGGTAGGTCGTCGCTACCAACGCGGTAATTTTTGAACCGGTCGGGCAGCTTGCCCTGTTCGGCCAGCAGCTTGTCGAACAGCGGGTGTTGCAGTATCACGCCCTTGTTATCGCCGTCGCGACGATCGACCAGTACGGCGAACTGACCGCGCCGACCTTCCAACTCGACGAACTTCCCCACTTCTATTGTCATGGCCACCACGCCCAGGAATCTCCGCTGCTCTGAATTGTCGAACACCGGTGTGGCAACTGCCACGATCCAGCGGTATGTCGCCTGCGAGCGAAACACGGCCGACAGTTGCGTTCCTTTGACGTGTTCACCGGTGGTCGGCCGCCACGATTCCGCGTGGTCCACAGACCCGCCGTGGAAGAAGCTTCGCCATGCGAAGTTCTTACCGATAGTTTGCGACTCTGGCACGCGGACCGTCGAGATTCCCAGCGGATCGCAGAAAAACCAACTGGCCGCCCCTTCCGGCGGGTTCATCTCCGGGGAGATCAACTCGGCAAACTCTTCTTGCAATCTCCGGCGGTCCGGGTGCTCGCGGAACCGGCGACGCAACGGCTCCAATGCCGCCGGATCGGCGTTCGGATCGCTTAGCTTCTCAAGCAATTCAGAAATTACCTGGGGACTGTCCCGATTTTCGCGCAGCGAAAATGGGACTGTCCCCTTCCGAAAGTCGGCAATCGCACGGCGAAACCGGTCGGACGTGGCCAACTGTTCGACCGCCTCGTAGCGATTTTCAAGCTCGTTGGCGATAATTCGGGCGACGTAACGGGCGGCAAAGGCGTTACTGTCCAACGCCTGTGCGGTCAGCGCAGTGTCCGATTGCTCGATCGCCGTGCGAAACCCCTGCCATGCGAACACGGAAACGACCATAAGCAACAACGCCGGCCCGACTGCTCCAAGGATCATCATCGGACGCCGTGCACGCCGGGCCGCACGCAACTCCAACGCCTCCAACACCGCTTGGACGTTTGGGAATCGTTCGGCCGGGTCCGCCGCAAGGCAGCGATCAACGATCTCGGCCAAGTCGCGGTCAACCCATCGCACCTGACGATGACCGGACGGCGGCGGCGACTGCTCGATTGTACGCCGATATCGGGCAAGGCGTCGCACCAGGTTCGGCGTTTTATCGAGCTGATCGACTGACGATTCGTCGCGGTGCGGCGGGTTGCCGGTCAACATGCAATACAGGATCGCACCCAGCGCGTAGACGTCCCACTGGGCGTCGGGCATCGCCTCCAGGTCGGCCTGTTCCGGGGCCATGTAGAACAGCGTTCCCAGCGCAGGGGTCTGTTCGCTTGAGAGCCGCGATTGACCGAAATCGGCAAGCCGGGGCTTGTTGTCCTCGTCCAGCAGAATATTGCCCGGCTTCAGGTCGCAGTGCAACACGCCCTTGCCGTGTGCGTGCAGCAGCCCGGTGGCAATGTCGCGGAACATATCGACCGCCTCGTCCGCCGGCATTGAACCTTGCTGGAGCCGTTCGGCCAGCGAGCCGCGCTCGATGTATTCCATTATGTAGTACGGCGGCTCGGCATCCCAGCCAACCCCGAGCAGTTGTACGACGTATCGGTCGGCGAACAGGAACGCGAGTTTTTCGACCTCGCGGCTCAGCAGCGACCAGTCCAGCCCGCCGCGATGTGCGTAGAACTTGATAGCGACCCGGCGGCCTGTGTTCTTCTGACGAGCGACCCAAACCTCGCCGTACGCCCCCGCCCCGAGGAATCTCTCCGGTTCGTAGCCCGGCACGTCGGTCGGCGGGTGGCCGCGCTGAAGGCTCATCTCTCGCGACCGATGTCGTTCCGGGCCGTTCTGCGGTTCGGTAGGATCGGTGTTCATGGCGCCAGTATAGCAGACACCCTCCATTGAACAACGACTGTCTTCGCCGGTATAATACCATTTCAAATGGCTGAGGTGTTACTACCATTTTCGTTTTGAATGTGAGAAACACACACTATGAGCATTTTCCTCGGAATTGACATCGGCACTTCCGGCACGAAGACACTGGCGATCGACCAACGCGGTAAAATCCTTGCCGACGCCATGGAAACCTACCCCTGCTACGTGCCAAAACCGCTCTGGAGCGAACAAGACCCTGACGATTGGTGGCAAGCAACTGTTCGCTCGGTCCGAAAGGTGATGGCCGACGCCAGGATCAAACCGGCGGAGGTCAAGTCGATCGGGCTTTCCGGCCAGATGCACGGCGCCGTATTCCTCGATAAGAACGACAAGGTCGTCCGCCGGGCAATCCTCTGGAACGACCAACGGACCGCAGCCGAATGCGACGAGATCGAACGGCTCGCCGGTGGACGCAAGAAGCTGATCCGTCGGGTTGCCAACCCGGCGCTTACGGGCTTTACCGCACCGAAAATCCTCTGGCTTAGAAACAACGAACCGCGTAACTTCGAGAGGACCCGCAAGGTACTGCTGCCGAAGGACGAAATCCGACGCCGACTGACCGGCCAATACGCCACCGACGTAAGCGACGCAAGCGGCACGTTGCTGCTGGACGTTAAGAAGCGTAAATGGTCGAAAAAACTGCTGTCGGCCTTGGAGTTGGATATCGATATGTTCGCGGAATGTTACGAGTCGGAAGACATCACCGGCACGCTCACGCCGGCGTCGGCCAGACTGTTGGGGCTTTCGGCCGGGTGCGTCGTGGTCGGCGGGGCCGGCGACTGCGCGGCCGGGGCGGTCGGAAACGGAATCGTCTCCGGCGGGATACTTTCCACCTCCATCGGCACCTCCGGCGTGATGTTCGTACACTGCGACGATGTTAAGATCGACCCGGAAGGCCGCGTACACACCTTCTGCCACGCGGTGCGAGGCAAGTGGCACATGATGGGTGTAAACCTCTCGGCCGGCGGCTCGCTGCAATGGTTCAAAAACGAATTGTGCAAGGCCGATGCGGCCAAAGCCAAACGGACGAAAAAAGAAATCTATGACATACTGACCGCCGAGGCCGAAAAGGCGCCCACCGGCAGCGAAGGTCTGTTCTTCCTGCCGTACTTGTCCGGCGAGCGCACGCCACACGCCGATCCGGACGCCCGGGGTTGCTTCGTCGGTCTGACGCTCGCACATACACGCGGACACATGATCCGCGCGATTATGGAAGGCGTGACGTATTCGATGCGCGACAGCCTGGCGATTTTCGACTCACTCGGCGTGCCGGTGCGTCAGATTCGCTCCTCCGGCGGCGGGTCGCGGAGCGCCTTGTGGCGGCAGATACAGGCCGACGTGTTCGGCCGCAAGGTGGTTACGATCAACACCGAGGAGGGACCGGCCTACGGCGCGGCGCTGCTGGCCGCCGTTGGCGCCGGGGCGTTCAAAAACGTCCGCGAGGCATGTAAGGCGACTATCAAAGTCGTACAGGAGACGTCCGTCAATCGGGCAGCCAAACGATACCACGATCGCGCGTTCCCGATCTACCGGCAACTTTACCGTTCGCTGAAGGACGATTTCAAGAGCATCGCCGCATTGTAAAAAGCCGCTTGCGGCTTAGCAAAACACGACCATCAATCGGCCGAATATCCTATGACACGACGACAGGTGTTCACAGAGATCGTGCTGATTTTCGCCGTCTTCTTCGTCCATGGCGCCGTGCCGGCGCCGGACGTAAACGAGCCGTACTACCTGGGCAAGGCGATACCCTGCTGGAACCCCGATTGGGCGCCGGGCGATTTCTTTCTCGACTCGGCCGACACGCACTCGGTGTTTTACTTCACTTTCGGCTGGCTTTCGCTTTTGCTGCCGCCTGCTGTGTTGGCCTGGACCGGCCGGCTGTTGACCTGGGGACTACTGGCTTGGGCATGGCGTCGGCTGAGCGCGGCGGTCGTGCCGCGGCCGTGGTGTTCGGTTCTAACCGCCGCACTGATGGTCTGCCTGGTCGAACAGTTCAACATGGCCGGCGAGTGGATCGTCGGCGGTGTGGAGGCGAAGGGTTTTTCGTACGTGCTTGTCTTGTTAGGCATCGAGGCGATTGTTCGCAACCGATGGAACCATGTGTGGCTGTTCCTGGGTGCGGCGGCGGCCTTTCATGCGATAGTCGGTGGATGGTCGGTCGTGGCCGCGGCGGTAGCATGGCTCGTTCTGGGCAAGGACCGGCCCGCACTGCGGTCGATGGTCCCTGCGTTGCTCGGCGGGCTGGTGCTCGCGCTGCCGGGACTCATCCCGTCGTTGCTGCTTAACTCGGGAACAGACGCCGAAACGATCCGAGCGGCCAACCAGATTTACGTTTACGAGCGACTGGCCCATCACCTGTCGATCACACAGATACCCGGCCGCTACATCTTTCGCTTTGTGCTGCTTTTAGCCATTTGGATCGTACTGCGCCTGCAAACTTCTGAAGACAAGACCTTGCGCCGGTTGCAGGCATTTGTAACCGGATCGCTTGCCATAATGCTGCTGGGAATTGCAATCACACCGTTGGCGAGTTTCGATAGTTCGCTGTGTGCCGCGATGCTTAGGTTCTATTGGTTCCGGCTGTCCGACGTCGCCGTGCCGTTGGGTGTCGCCATTGGCGCGGCGTCGTTTATTAGTCATATTGCCGGGAAGCGACGTGTTTTTTGGTCGGCCGTGGTGATCGTCGTCGCCAGTGTGCACGTCGGCGTCCATGCCGTCGAGCGTGCAATCCCTACCCCGCCGCGAGCCGATCGTTTGCCCAATTACATCGCCTGGCGGCAGGCGTGCGATTGGGTGGCAAGCTCGGGAGAGATTCCGCCCGGCGCACGGTTCATCACGCCGCGCATGGCGCAGACGTTCAAATGGTACGCCGGTCGGCCGGAGGTGGGCAACTGGAAGGAGATTCCGCAAGACGCACGAACGATGGTCCAGTGGTGGCGTCGGATGTGTGATATGCACTCCACCGACAGCAAAGTATCTTGGCGCCGGTGGCGATGGTCGCTGGCCGAGCTTGGCGCCATGCGGCTCAGGCAACTCGGCACTGATTACGACGCCGATTATGTAATTACATTTGCCCGACCACGGTTGCCGCTAGAGGTGGTTTACGAGAATCGTACATATATTATTTATCGTCTGTTCAGCGAGCCGTCGGGTTTATCCCGGCGCGAACCAAGCGCGGGGACAAGCCCCGCGGCTCGCTAAATCCTAAATCTGAAATTTTATGCCTACTCCCAGTGCTGTTATCTTCGACATGGACGGCCTGATATTCGACACCGAGAACATTTACACGATGGCCGGTACCGAGTTGTTGCGCCGTCGCGGGCGCCCGTTCCCAGACGAGTTGAAAAACGAGATGATGGGTCTGCAACCGCAAGCGGCCTTCGATAAGATGATCCGATGGCACGACCTTGACGAGCCTTGGGAGGAGTTGGCGACCGAGTCGAACGGGCTGTTTATCGGCATGTTGGACGAGCATCTGGCGACGATGCCCGGGGTGTTCGAGTTGCTCGACGCCCTGGAGGCGGCTGAGATACCCAAGGCGATCGGAACCAGCAGCCCTCGCAAGCTGGCCGACGTCTGCCTTTCGCCGTTCGACTTGCAGCGTCGCTTTGCGTTCATCCTTACTGCCGAAGACGTTTCGCATGGCAAACCCGATCCGGAGATTTACCTGACCGCAGCGGCACGCTTCGGATTGCCTGCCGAGCAAACTCTGGTGCTGGAAGACAGCCGGAACGGATGCTTGGCGGCGGTCGCCGCCGATGCGTTTACCGTGGCCGTGCCGAGCGAGCACAGCAGATCGCACGACTTCAGCACCGCCTCGCTGGTCGTCGATAGCCTCTCCGATGCACGGCTGTACGAGGTGTTGGGGATAAACCGTAATACTGCTTGATTTGTCAATAAGCGTAGTGGCACCGGCGTCTCGCCGGTGTGAGGAAATTCATGGCAACGCGCCACCGGCGAGACGCCGGTGCCACTGGATTTCCTTTGATATTACTACAGACCAGTGCAAGCAGTGCTGGCACCATGCTTTTGCTTTCCAGTTTTCCGTTCCCCTTGACGTTTTGCAGACAAAAGTGGTAAACTCAACCTCTGTCCGATTCGGCCTGGCGACCGGCTTTCCAATCTGACAAACTCGATCAAGGACGAGCCAGATGCTCAAGACGTTAGGAATCGTTCAGGCGTGTTTTACGTCGCAGCATTTTCGCAGTATTGCCTGCCGCAGGATTGGTGCACAATCGCTTTTGGAGTGGGTGGTGCGCCGTGTGACCGACTGCACACGGCTGGACGGCGTAATCGTGATCGCATGTAAGCGGCAGGAACACCGTTGCATCCGCGAGTTGATCCCGTCCGACGTTCCGGTGTTCGTCGGCGACCAGCCGGACGCCTTGCACCGTTTCACCAAGGCGTTGGAGGAATATCCGGCCGAGTCGGTGGTTCGAGTTCGCGGCGACAACCCGTTTATCGACCCCGGGCTGATCGACCGGCTGGTCACCTCAGCCCAGTCGCAGCCGAATTGCGACTACGCCAGCTACTGTTTGCAAGACGGTCGGCCGGCGATCCTCTCGCCGGTAGGCATCTACGCGGAATGGTTCCGCACGAGTGCATTGCGTCGGTCAGTTCGTTCGGCAAAAACTCCGGCCGATCGCGAGCACGTTACACGTTACATCTACTCGCACCCCGAGAAGTTCCACGTCCGGCTAATTCCCGCCCCGCCGCAACTCGACCGCGACGACGTTCGCTTGACGGTCGATATGGAAGAAGATTGGGACAACACGCTGGCGATTTACGATGCCTTGGGGCCTGAATCGATGGATTGGCAGAGGATCGCCGGACTGTTGGACCAGCAACCCGCCTTGCGACAGCGGATGGCTGCGTTGAATCGCACATGTGTAAAAGGATGAGTAGCTAATCGAAAGGAATCGAATCTGTGATGAGCAGGAAGCTCGCCACCGAGGCCGACAGTGCAGCTATTATCCGGCTGCCGTGCTCGGCGCCGCTTAAAGGCAACATTCGCGGCGTACTGTTCGAGTTGTGCAACGTGCTCTACGACGATACCGTTTGGCGACTGTGGGTGTTGCGCGTGCTGGCACAGCTCGGGCTGCACACCAACTATCGCAGTTTCTTCCACGTCTGGGGCCGCGACTACATGGCCGAGGTGCATCGTGGGCAAAAGACGTTCGGCGAGGCATTCCGCGCGTTTTTACTCTCGGCCGGACTCTCGCCGGGGCAGATCGACGAGGTCGAGGCTGCATGTCGGGCACGTCGCCTGGAGTTGCAACGCACCGCACGGCTGCTGCCCGGTGTAAAATCCACCTTGGCGCGGCTATACAATGCAGGCATGGTGCTGGCCGCCGTGGCCGACTCCGAACGCCCGGCCGCCGTCATCGAAGAACAACTTCAACGATTCGCCGCGGGAAAAATGTTTACAGCAGTCGTCTCTTCGATCGACCTTGGCCGGACGATGCCCGATGCCGTCTGTTACCAGTCAGCACTGCATGCGATGAATCTGCCGGCCGGAGAAGTGGCATTTGTCGGCCACGATACCACACGGCTTGCCGGTGCGGCGGCGGTCGGCATGTCCACCGTTGCGGTAAACTACCAGCCCGGCGTCGAGGCCGACGTTTATGTTACCCGATTCGATGAGTTGCTCGATCTGTTCGGTCCACCGCGTGCTATGGCCGCCGCCGGTTGATTTTTAATGGGTGCGATCCGCGACCACTGGTCGCGGCTTTACAGGAACACAACCATGATTGCTTTCTACCAACAAACGGAAAATGAAAATGCAGTATCAACACCGAGGATGCGTCGGGCGCACCACATGGTGGCATCGAGGTTTTTGACACCAGACGCCCAGCAGCACGGCAGCCCATCGCCGGCTGCTGCTTGGCGATCGTGGTTGTTTGCAGCCTGGGTCGTTGTGGTCATAAGCACTTATTTTCTGTATCTGTTCGGAGTGTTGTAAAAAATGCTCTACCAACTCCTCTCGATCCTCGCATTCTGCGGCATATTTACCGCTGTGTTCGGCTTCGGCAGGCCGATTTTGCGAGTATTGAACGTCGGCGAAGAAGACCGGCTGTCCAACGGCGTCTGTAGTGTCGCGGTGGGCTTGATTGCCGCCGGATTGGTGCTGCTTGCCTTGGGGTTGCTCGGTGCGTTATACGTGCCGGTAATCGGCGTTTTGACCGCAGTGGGTTGCTTTTGGGGATTCGTCGAGATTATTCGTTGCTGCACTCCTGCTGTCGGCAAGGCTGAATTCGTATCGGAAAATGGCTTGGGGGGAATATCCGGCGAACAATCGAAGGTGCCCTGGGCGCCGCCTGCCGGTTGGCTGATATACGGTGTTTTGCTGGCGGCCGGTGCGGTGTGCTTTGGAACGCTCATTACCGTACTGGCGCCGCCAACGGCCGGCGATGCACTCTGCTGTCACCTTGATCTATCAAAAGTCTTCCTGGCCGAGCACCGCATCGGCAACTTGCCGTACCACAACCGCACCGCATCCGTACTTTTGACCGAAATGTGGTATCTCTGGGCACTTGCGCTGGACGGCGGTGTGTGTGCACAGCTCGTCCATTGGGGATTTGGAGTACTGCTTGCGCTGGCTACGGTCGTGCTGGCCGGACCGATCGTCGGGCGCCACTGGGGATTGATCGCCGGTTGTTTGGTCGTACTGGTCCCGGGCGTGAACAACCTGCAGACCGCCACGATGAACCATCTGGCACTGGCCACGATGACCACGTTAGCCTTGGCTGCATGGTGGCGTGCGGCGGTAGGCGGACTGGACCGACGCTGGTTTGTCGTCGCAGGACTGGCCGCCGGCGGCGCACTGGCGGTAAAGCCGGCCGCGATACTCTTCGCGGCAGCCTTTTGCGCAACGTGGCTCTGGACACTCGCACGTGATGCGCGACACAAAGGTTTTCTGCTTGCCGGCGCCGCCGTTGCGACACTGGTGGCCGTCTGCGTGTGCGTGCCGTGGTATGCCGAGGCGGTATGGCACAGCGGCAACACAATGTTTTCACTACCAAGCGGTGTGTTCGCCGCGACCGGTGCATCGGACGTTGTATACCAGTTAGGTGCGTTGCTAACAGCCGCCGTGCCCGGTGTGTTGCTGTGCCGACGTCTGCGCGGACTGGGCACCTTAACGACGACGGCGGCCGGTTATTTTGTCCTCTGGTTTCTGCTACACGGTGATGTGCGGCTGCTGCTCCCGACGGTTCCGCTGCTGGCAGTGGTGACGGCTTGGGTATGGATCGAACTTAGGAGGTTTCGCCCAATGCCGCGATTGATCGTGTCCGCGTCGTTTGCCGCCGTGATCGTCGCCATGGCGATACTCCCACTCGGACGCTGCCGGGATCGGGCGGCAGTGGCCGTGGGGTTGGAAGATCGCGGCGCGTATCTCTCACGGCACGAGCCGACCTGGCCGGCCGCGGCGGTGGCCGACGCGGTTCTGCCGAAGGACGCACATATCCTCAGCCAGGACGACCACACCTTTTACTTTAACCGCCGCGTTACGCACGAGGACGCCTACCGCCGCTCGGTGCACTACGACCGTGGCGTTACCGGTCCGGCGGATCTGAGTCGTCGGCTGCGCGACGCCGGCTTCACGCACCTGCTGTTGGCCGAGACGGTCGCCGGCGGCGCCGCGCGATACGATCCCACGCTCAACCGACTGGTTGATTCCGACTCGGACAACGATTCAGACGATCACCTGCTCACGCTAACCGAATACCGTTTCTGCAACGTCGAAGGCGAGGTGCGTCGCTACCGGTTGGTAATGCTTCGGTAACAGAGACGCTTGCGGCTTCGCATTTACACTTTTCCCACAAATCCACAACAATATAGTGAAACAACAGGAGAAACCGCTATGTCGGATCGCATTCCGATGACACGTACCGGCTACGATAAGATCAAGGCCGATCTCGACCGGCTTCACACAGTCGAGTTGCCCAAAATACTCCAGCGGCTTGCCGACGCTCGTGCGGAAGGCGATCTGACCGAAAACGCCGAGTATCTGGGTGCGCAGGAAAACCGCGCGATGATGGAGGCACGAATCAACGTCTTGCGCGATAAGCTTGCCCGAGCAGTGCTTGTCGATCCGTCAAAACTGCCGCGGGATGAGATCGGTTTCAGCAGCACCGTTCGTGTGAAGGACCTGTCGTTCGACGACGACGAGGAGTTCACGCTGGTCGGCGCCGGCGAAGAGGACTACGAGGCAGGCAAGATACTGTTCACCAGCCCGTTGGCTCAGGGCCTGGTCGGCAAGAAGGTCGGCCAGCGTGTGGAAATCGAGGTGCCGCAAGGGACGCTGAAGTTCGAGATTCTCGAGATTCGGTTCGATGGGTAGCATTGTGGTGTCACCCCCTCTTTGGTGTCATGTCGCCGCGAGCAGTGTGGTTCGCATAAATTCAACATTCATAGCCCCGGTCTACCGGCCTGGGCCATGAACTATGGCAGAAAGCGATAAGGCCCACTGCCTGCCGGAATGTCCCACAAAAATCTTCCCCTAAGGGACTTGTCAACATTTCTGCTAAGTGCTAGACTCCGCCTTTCACCGCCTATTGATCGAAAGGCTTTCCTGAGAAACAAATACTGCAATACATACATTGATGTCCGGCCCGGCGGATGTTTCCCAAAGACCTCCGGCGTGTCTCGCGGTGGGCTGCAAATCATCAGGGATGGGTTATTCGGGCGCATAGAGCGCCCGCCCATTATCCCCGGGCCGGACATTCTTCCCCCTTCCCACATACGCAAGCCGCAACTCGTGCAACATGGCGTCCATTTCTTTGGTTTCCTCAGGCGTGCGATTGCCTTCGGTCTTTTGTTGAAGCATCTCCAGCGTATCGATGGCGTGTTTGGCTTGTTCGAGATGCATCTCCGGCTTGTCGGACGTGGGGCTGGGCAACAAGCCAAGCGAGACCATGCCTTGTAAGTAGAGTGTGCCGGCCAGGAACGTCAGACTCGGCGGCGGCAACGGAACAGGCGGCTGCTGGGAGCTTGCTGCCTTCGGCTCTTGCTCCTTGCGTTCCGCTTCGCGTTCAGCCTCGACTTGACTCTTCCAGTCTTCGTCGATGATGATCTTTTTTTCGTCGGACATGGTTGGGGGCCAGGGGCCAGGGATTAGGGATTAGGGATTAGGGATTGGAACAATTTTCAATTTGCAATCAACCACCTACCGCCTACCGCCTACCTGCAATCCGGCCGCGTGGTGCTCAACCGCGGCGCCGATAAATCCGGCAAACAGCGGCTGCGGGGCGATCGGCTGCGACTTGAACTCCGGATGAAACTGCACGGCGAGGAACCACGGGTGGTCGGGAACCTCGACGATCTCTACCAGCTTGCCGTCGGAGCTGGCGCCGGTTATCTGCATCCCGCGGTCCGCAAACTGCCGGCGGTAATCGTTGTTGAACTCGTACCGGTGCCGGTGTCGCTCGGAAATTTTCTCGGTTTTGTAACATTCGGCCGCTTTGCTTTCGGGCACCAGCTCTGCCGGCTGGGCGCCCAGGCGCATCGTGCCGCCTTTATCGGTGATGTTCTTCTGCTCGTCAAGCAGGCAGATGACCGGGTGAGGGGTGTTTTTGTCGAACTCGGTCGAGTTGGCGCCTTCCAGGCCGACCACGTTCCTTGCATACTCGACCACCGCACACTGCATCCCAAGGCAGATTCCCAGGAACGGAATCCCTTTTTCCCGGGCGAATCGGACAGCATCGACCTTTCCTTCTATCCCCCGTTCGCCGAACCCGCCGGGCACAAGCAGCCCGTCCACTCCCGATAGCAGCCGTTCGGCGCCCTCCCGTTCGACCGCCTCGCTATGGATGCGTTGTACACGGATTTGCGCACGATGTGCGGTGCCGGCATGGTCGAGCGCCTCGTAAATCGACTTGTAAGCGTCGCGATGCTCGGCGTATTTTCCGACCACCGCTATGCTGATTTCATGTTCCGGGTTGCGCATTCGGTGCAGCAGGTTGCGCCAGTCGCCCAGGTCAAGCTCTCCTGCCGGCAGGCCGAGCTTCTTGACGATCAACTCGTCCATACCGTGCTCGACCAGACTCATAGGCACCTCATAGACCGAGAATTCCTTGTCCTTCTCCTCGATCACCGCGTCGATCGGCACGTTGCAGAACAGTGCGATCTTCGAGCACTCATCGTGGCTAAGCGAACGCTCGGTCCGGCAGACCAGTATATCCGGCTGGATACCGATCTGCCGCAACTGCCCGACCGAGTGCTGGGTCGGCTTGGTTTTTAACTCAGCGGCGGCTTTCAGATACGGTATGAGCGTAAGGTGGATGTAGAGGCAGTTTTCCTTGCCAACGTCCAGGGCAAATTGCCGTATGGCCTCGAGGAACGGCTGGCTTTCGATGTCGCCGACCGTGCCGCCGATCTCTGTGATGACCACGTCTACCTCGTCGCTGTCCAACTTGGATATGGCCTGTTTGATTTCGTTTGTGATGTGCGGGATGACCTGGACCGTCTTGCCGAGGAATTCGCCTCGCCGCTCCTTGTTAATGACCGATTGGTATATCTGACCGGTCGTGTAGTTCGAGTCGCGCGTCAGGTGTGTGTTGGTAAATCGCTCGTAGTGGCCTAGGTCCAGGTCGGTCTCGCTGCCGTCGTCCAGTACGTAGACCTCGCCGTGCTGATATGGGCTCATCGTGCCCGGATCGACATTGATATACGGGTCGAACTTCTGCAATCGGATCGCCAGCCCGCGCTGCTGGAGCAACATGCCGATCGAGGCGCTGGTAAGCCCCTTTCCCAACGAACTGACCACCCCGCCGGTGACGAATATGTGTTTGGTCATAAAGATACTATCCTAGTGAACGTTCAATCCTGAATTGAATAGTTATGCGTTTAGCGTCCGACGGCACGTCGGACCCTACCGGCATAACACTTCGCCGACGTACCGTCGGTGGCTAAACTCAGTAGTTCGCAGTTTTACCAACCAAAAGCCCCCGGCCTGCGTCCGGGGGCAAATAACCTCTGTTTTACCCCCAAACGCTGCCCCCGCACGCAGTGCGGGGGCTTTTGGTAGTTTATTTTGACCAAACTGCGAACTACTGAAACTGTCAAATCAGAGTTCAACGCATCAATGCAAAGCACTATTGTAGGACGGTCTGGCGATTTGGAAAAGAGGCTTGGCGAAAAGTTTACTCGTAGTGTGTCCACAAACGAATGATCTTGACCGTCTTGATGTCATCCAGGACTTGATACACAGCTCACCACTGAAGCTCCTCGTCACATTCCTGAACGGGGGTTTTCAACCCATCGATGATGGATTCTTTCATGCCTGAAATGGATGAGAGATGTAGGGTTTCTTGAATAGCCCGCCAATCCTCCTCAGAGATCAATACGGCTGAGTGGCGTTTTCCGGCAATTTGAATCGGGCCATGCGATTCGGCCACATCGTCCAAAAGGGTATAGAGTCGTTTTTGTGCTTCGCTTGCCGAGATCGTTGTCATATTTTTACCTCCTACTTAAATTCTACCAGGTAGTCTAGCAGAAAAAAGCTTCTCTCGAAAGAACATTGTGGCCTCCTGTACGGGTCGCAATGGTTCTATCAATATGTCTCGATATATCGAGGCACACGCCAAGCCCCCCGATTTGCCATGTGTGTATTTGGGGAGAAATTTGACTCGGCTTATCGGTAAGCTACAAGTTGTATGGAATATCTTATGTCAGAAGGCCCGGCGAGGGCCAACACTCATTTCAAAAAAGGGGTTAGAGAATGTTTGCACAAGTATCGGAAGTACCTTCACAGGTGCCGGAGAGCATCGGCCAATTTTCTCAGTTGGTCGGGCCTTACCTGCCGACGCTCGTCGGCGCAATCGTCATCCTGGTTGTCGGATGGTTGGGCGCGCTGCTGGTATCGGTCATCGTCCGCGCGGCCATGCACAAGACCGGTTTCGACCGGCGATTGGCTAAGTGGTTTTCCGGAGAAGACGCTCAAGCGCCCAAGGTCGAACGAGGCGTTGCCCGACTGACCTACTACTTGATCCTGGTCTTCGTACTGGTGGCGTTCTTCGACACGTTGGGGCTGACACAAGCGACCAAATCGCTTAACAGCCTGCTGGACCAGATTCTGGTTTACGCGCCGCGTGTTGTGGGCGCCGGGTTGTTGCTGCTGGTCGCCTGGGTGGTGGCCACGGTAATGCGTTTTTTCGTCCGCAAGGTGACTTCCGCCACAAAGCTGGACGAACGTCTCAGCCAAGCCACCTCTGAAGGAGAGGAAAAACCGCCGGCGACCTTCTCGAAAACCGCCGCCGAGGCCGTTTACTGGCTGGTTTTCCTGCTGTTCCTGCCGGCGATACTCAACGCCCTGGCCTTGCCGGGTCTGTTGGAACCGGTGCAAGCGATGGTCGGCAAGGTGCTGAGCTTCCTGCCCAACCTGTTTGCCGCCGCATTGATACTGGGCATCGGCTGGCTGGCCGCCCGAGTCGTCCAGCGAATCTGCACCAGCCTGCTGGCCGCAGTCGGCGCCGACGCCCTGAGCCAGCGCGTGGGGCTGACGCCGATCCTCGGCGAAAAGCAGCTTTCCAGCGTGCTCGGTATGATCATTTACATCCTGATCCTGCTGCCGATCCTAGTCGCTTCGCTTGGCGCACTGCAATTGCAGGCCGTCACCGCGCCGGCCAGCGAAATGCTCAATATGGTGCTGACCGCCTTGCCCGCCATCTTCGCCGCCGCACTGGTCATCTTCGTTGCCTACGTAGTGGGCCGAGTGGTGGCCACGCTGGTGACGAACCTGCTTACCGGGGTAGGGTTCAACCGCTTGCCGACCGAGTTGGGACTGAAGATGGAACACGTCGAAGGAAGGCGGACGCCGTCGGAGATGACCGGCTACCTGGTCCTCGTGGCGACCATCCTGTTTGCGATTATGCAGGCGCTGCCCATCCTCGGCTTCGATCTGATGGCAGGGCTGATTGCCCAGTTCATGATCTTCGCCGGTCACGTGGCAATTGGGCTTGTTATATTCGCCATCGGACTTTACCTGGCCAACCTGGCCGCGGTGACTGTCCAATCCAGCCAAATCCGCCAGTCGAATCTCGTTGCACTGGTGGCACGGACCTCGATCATCATCCTGGCCGTCGCCATGTCCTTGCGTCAGATGGGACTGGCCAACGAGATCATCAATTCGGCCTTCGTGATCCTCATGGGAGCGATCGGCGTGGCGTTGGCACTGGCTTTTGGATTAGGTGGTCGCGAGACTGCCGGAAAGGCCCTGGAGGAGTTCATCGAATCGAGGAAACAGCAAGACGTTTCGCCCGGACAACCGGCCAATACTTCCACCAGGAAGAAGAAAGCCGCCGGTCAGGCAACGTTCCCGGCACAGGCCCTCAATTCCGGTGCGACATCGTCGTTTGACGGAACCCCGGTGGCTTGATGCTGCTACATCGTCAGGTCCGCCACGGAACTGTTGTGTAGTCGGGAAAAACGTGCACTGTTGCACATGAGAGGAAAAAGGTGTTGGAAAAATGTAACCCGACATCTTTTTCCCTTCTTTTCCCCCATTTTTACCCTCCAGTATATCGCGCGACGAACGCCCGGTAGTCCTCCGGCGTATCGATCCCGACGGTCGGCTCATCGACCACACCGACCGTGATTGGGTATCCGGCTTCCAGAACCCGAAGCTGCTCGAGCCGCTCGATCTTCTCCAACTCCGATGGCGGCATATCGGCCAACTGTAAAAGAAATTCACGGCGATAAGCGTACAAGCCCACGTGTTGGTAAAAGTGTGGTGGATCGGCTACAAGCAGCTCGTCGTCCCACTGACGTGGATGTGGAATAACGCTGCGGCTGAAGTAGAGCGCCCGGCCATGGTCGTCGAACACTACTTTCACGCAAGCCGGATCTTCGAGTTGCTCGCGGCTGCGGATCGGCGTCGCCAGGGTGGACATGACTGCCTGTGGATCTTCTTCCAGCAGTGTGATTACCCGATCGATCGACTCGCCGGACAGTTCCGGCTCGTCGCCTTGGACATTGACGATGATATCGACATCGTCGAGCCGCTCGGCTACCTCTGCCACGCGATCTGTGCCGCTGGCGGCCTCGGCATTGGTCATTTCGGCCTGACCGCCGAAGCAGCGGACTTCCTTGGCAATATCGTCGTGGTCGGTCGCCACGCAGACCCCCGTCGGTCGGGTGGCTTGAGATGCAGCCTCGTAGGTGTGCCGGATCAGCGATTTACCGGTCTGCCGCAACAGCAGCTTCCCGGGCAGCCGAGTCGAGGCGAGCCGGGCGGGAATCACTATATAGCTGGTCGAGCGGACACGCAGCTTCGGGGCCGGATATGCCATTGTACGGTCCTCCGTGACCGGGAAAGGCGTATTTTTAGCCGAATTGTGCGTTTGGGTCTATGCGTATTTGTCACCATTATTTAGCCGCCGTGCTTGCACGGCGCGTCAGTAGCGAGCCGCTGGGTTTATCCCGGCGCTAACCGCAGCGCGGGGACAAGCCCCGCGGCTCGCCGTGCAAGCACGGCGGCTAAATATCACTCCCCAAACGTCGAGCGGCGGCGCAGTATGTGATGATAGTGCTGTGCGAACCGGTGCGCCTCGTCGCGGACATATTGCAACAGACGCAGTGCATACGAGCGGCGAGTCAGCCGCAGCGGCTGCTGGACGTTCATCACAAATACCAACTCTTCGCGCTTGGCCAGCGAGACGACCATTGGCGGTTCGATCTGGAGGATATCGAAGGCCGACAGTGCAGCGCCAAGTTGTCCCTTGCCGCCATCGATCAGTAATATGTCCGGAAACGTCTCGCCGGCCTCATGCAGCTGTCCGAAGCGTCGGGCGACCGCCTCGCGGATACAGGCCGTATCGTTGACGCGATGGACCGTGCGGATTTTCATCCGCCGGTAACCCGGCTTAAACGGCAGGGCGTCGATAAATTGCACTACGGCGGCTACCAGGTCGACGCCGCCGATATGCGCAATATCGATGCCCTCGATAATCCGCGGCGGCTCGGGCAGGTGCAGCACTTTTTGCAACCCGATAAGCCCTTTTTTCGGATCGATTGGAAAAACCTCGGGCTGTTCGTGCCGGTTGATATCGCCGCGTTTATCGAGCGTTTCGAGCATTTCTATCTCATCGCGCAGCTCGGCGGCGACCTCGTAGCGGCGCTCCGTGGCGGCAGCGGCCATATCCCGACGCATTTCTTCAAGCAGTGGTTTTCTCTTGCCTTCCAGGAATTTTTGCAACCGCCGGATGCCCTTGCGGTATTCTTCCTTCGAGATGCGCAGGTTGCACGGGGCGCTGCACCGCTCGATTGAGGCCAGCAGACAAGGTCGGAACCATCGCCAACGCTCGTCGTTCTCGGAGATGTCCAACGAGCATGTGCGGAATTTGAAAACACGTTGCAGCACGCCGATCGCGCCGCGCAACGCCCTGGGACCGGTAAACGGACCGTACAGCTTAGTACCCTTTCCCTTTGGCTTGCGGGTAAAACCCACACGTGGAAAGTCCTCGCGGGTGTGGATTTCCAGATACGGGAAGGTTTTGTCGTCGCGCAGCTCCTTGTTGTATTTCGGCAGTATGTCTTTGATGAGCCTGGCTTCCATCAACAGTGCGTCGATTTCGCTTTCGGCATCCAGGTAGTCGATATCTTGGATTTCGCAGATCAGCTTGGCGGTGCGCGGGTCTTCGGCGGCCGCTTTCAGAAAGTAGCTGCCGGCCCGGCTGCGGAGATTTTTGGCCTT
>DAOWNK010000189.1 GCA_030642635.1 Pirellulales bacterium | reverse complement strand
GGGGCTGGGGGTCAGGGGTCAGAGGCCAGGGGCTAGGGGTCGTAACAATTTTCAATTTTCAATTTTCAATTTTCAATTTGCAATCTGCCACCTACCACCCACCGCCTACGCGCCGTGCAAGCACGGCGGCTAAATGAAGTTACCGCCCCGGGTGTATTCACCCGGGGCTAAATAACGGCATCCAGCCCGATCCCTTCCGGGTTGGATTGAACCAGCGCAAACTTCTCGATCCAGTCGAGCCGGCGTAACACCGGGCCGAGTTGCCGGTCTTGTGTGGGCGGGCCGTCGCCGTCGTCGTAGCGGCGCTGAAACTTCAGAACCTTCTCGGCATAGAACTCCAACATATCGATCGAACTGTCGGGGTCCAGGTCCTCGGCGGCCAGATCGAGCCGGATGGCGGCCAGTTGCTGCAATTCGCTCTCGGAGATCACGCCGGCTTTGTACAGCTTTTGGATCATCTCAGAAAATTCGTTTGGCGAGATGTCGGTGACGTCGTACTTGGCGAGAATCTTGTGCAAGGCAGCAGTGCGTGCATTGGCGGTTGGTATGTTCGACTCGGCGACGGCTATTTTCAGAGTGCCGGCCGCCTCGACCGTTTCGGGCGGTTTGCCCAGTGTCGCGGGATCTGAATATCCGGCGGAGATGTGGTTGATTTGCATCGGTTTGGTTCCTATGAGTCGGAATTCCGGTGTAGCGGCCACCGGTACGGCGGCCCAAAGTTGCCGTATGCAAACAATGCGCCAAAGCGGACGGTTCGGCTGAGGACTGTACGGTTTGCGGGCTGAAAGTCCATGTCAGGCAAGGACTTACGTCGAGAACACAACTCGCGGCAGGGCAGGGGACCCAAGCAAACATTCGGTCAAACTGGTGCAATTTTTGCCGGGCCGTGACGCAAAATCAGCCGGTTGCCGGGGGGCACCTAAATTACGCATGTTTTACAGACTAAAATATCGAGCAAGTGTCCCCAGGCTACTTGATTTTCGTGCTACGATTGATATGCTAATGGATAGTTGGATAAAGTAGCCCGTTCATTCTAATAGAAGGAGATTGTAATGGTCCGATCAAGTTGTAAGTTTTTGTTGTTTGGTGCGATGGTAGCGGTTGTATTGGCGATCGCGACTCCACAGGCAAACGCCTGCTGGGGCTGTGGTTATTACAGCCCGGCTTGCTACAGCACTTGCTACACCTCGTGCTACACGCCATGCTGCTACACCTCGTGCTACACGCCATGCTGCTACACGTCGTGCTACGCGCCTTGTTACACGGCCGGTTGCGACCCGTACGGCGGTTGGTACTTGGGTCGGCGGCCCGGTCCGGTCCGCCGGTTGCTGCTTGGCCGATATAGGTGGTACTATGCCGGCGGGTGCGGTTGGAGTTGTTGCTACCCGACAAGTTGCTGCTACGACGTGTGCTGCAACGACGTTCCGGTTTGCGGCGCGGCATCGCCTGCAATTCCGGCTGCCACTCCGGCCACCGATGTAACTCCAATGCCGGCCGAGAAACCGGTCATGGAGGCATCGCCGTCCGATGCAGCCCCGGCACTACCGGCCGATCCGGCCCCGACATTGCCGCCATTGGACTTGGACACCGAGCCGGCCGTCACGCCCGTCATACCGAGCGACCAGCCGGACGAACCAACAATTCCGGCCATTCCGGAAAGCAGCGAAATCCCGACGGCGGCCAACAGCGGCCTGCTTACCGTCTGGGTTCCGTACGATGCAAAGGTGACGGTCAACGGCCTGGTAACCAAGAGCACCGGCAGCCGACGCCGGTTTGTCTCGTACGGTTTGAAACCCGGCTTCACGTACACGTACGTGGTTCGGGCGGAGATAATCCGCGACGGTCGGATGATCGAAGACAGCCGCACTATCACACTGACGGCCGGCCAGCGCACGGCGGTGGCCTTTGGCTTCAACACGATTACTACTGAGGCGTTGGCTGCTCGCTAAAGAGCATTGACGTCGCAACACATTCAGGCCCCCGCGCGGAACTCGCGCCGCGTCGGGGGCCTGTTGTATTATAAAGCCGCGACCGGTGGTCGCGCCGATGCCGCCGGCATTTTACAATGCATCGGCGCGACCAACGTATGACGCGACCACCGGTCGCGGCTTTATGATGTACTCGGTTGAAATTTCCAGCCATCATGCCATAATACTCGTTTGTTCAATTCGCAGGCCCTCAGGGAGAGAAAGCCGTTGGTGTCGAGACCTTGGCCGTTGTAGGCGCGACCGGCGCCGTTGGGGCCATCATCCGCGAGTTGCTCGAGTTGCGCGAGTTCCCGTTCCGTGGGATACGATTTCTGGCCTCGCACCGATCTCTCGGGAAAAAGCTTCCGTTCGCCGGAAAGGAAATCGTTGTTGAGGAACTCTGCAACGATGCGTTCGACGGGGTAGACCTGGTCATAAGCAGCACGCCGGACGACGTCGCCGGGGAGTTCATCCCGGAGGCCGTCCGGCGCGGGTGCGTGGTGGTCGACGAGAGCGGATACTGGCGCATGGACCCGAACGTGCCGCTGGTTATCCCTGAAGTGAACCCCAAGGCGGTCGCCGGCCACCAGGGCATCATCGCCAGCCCGAACTGCTCGACCACGCAGATGGTGCTGGCCATGAAACCGTTGCACGACGCCGGCCGAATCAGACGTGTGGTCGTCAGCACATATCAGGCGGCCAGCGGCGCCGGGCTGCCCGGCAATCGCGACCTGGAGGGCGGCACCCGGGCAAAACTTGCCGGAGAGGAATACTGCTGCGAGTGCTTCCCACATCCGATCGCCTTTAACTGCATCCCGCAGATCGGCTCGGCAAAGTACAAGGGCTACACTTCCGAAGAGATGAAGATGGTCTACGAGACGCAAAAAATCTTTGACGACGATTCGATACAGATTTGCCCCACATGCGTCCGCGTGCCGGTGGCCAACTGCCATAGCGAGAGTATTTTGGTCGAAACCGAGAAGAAGATTACCGTAGAAGAAGCTCGAAAACTGTTCGCCGCCACGCCGGGAATCGAAGTGATGGACGACCTCGACAAAAAAATTTATCCGATGCCGATAAACGGCGACCGGCGCGACGAGACGTTTATCGGGCGAATCCGCGAGGACATCTCCTGCCCGAACGGCCTGGCGTTCTGGTGCGTGAGCGACAACCTACGGAAAGGCGCCGCGACCAACGCAGTGCAGATCGCCGAGTTGCTGCTGAATTAAAGGATAGAATCAGTGGCGCCGGCGTCTCGCCGGTGTGACGTAACTCGTGGCAACGCCTGTAGTTATGCACCACCGGCGAGACGCCGGTGCCACTGTGTTTTCCCTGATGTCACCACTAATTCAACGGTATTGGGGCAAGCCCAGCGGCTAAATGAAAAATGCGCACACTAAAACTCACCATCTCCTACGATGGCACTGCCTACGCAGGCTGGCAGGTCCAGCCGGAGCGGAAAACGGTTCAAGGGACTCTTGAGTCGGCCGTCGAAAAAATCACCGGCGAGCACCTACGCACCATCGCAAGCGGCCGGACCGACGCCGGTGTGCACGCCATCGCCCAGTTGGTGTGCCTGCGGACCGAATCGAACCTGCCGGCCGACGTGTTGCAGCGTGCGATAAACGCCGAGTTGCCGCGCGACCTGGCCGTGCTGGAAGTGGTCGAGGTGCCCGAGGACTTCCACCCGATTCGTGACGCCGTGCGAAAACGCTACCGGTACGTAATCCACGACGGCCCGGTCCGCGAGGTCTTCCGCCGACACTACTGCTGGCGCTACGGCCGCGGCCGGCTAGACGCTGCGGCCATGCACCGCGCGGCGGCGGCACTGCCGGGCACACACGACTTCAGCAGCTTCGAGACCGCCGGGGCGGAACGAGAAAGCAGCGTGCGTACAATCTTCGATATCCGAGTCGAGCGGGGCAGGGGGGATAGTGACGATTTTGTTACTATAGAGGTCGAGGCCGATGGGTTTTTGTATAATATGGTCCGAGCAATTGTCGGGACGTTGGTCGAGGTCGGCCGCGGCGCACAAAACGAACGCTGGCCGGCCGAGGTGCTCAAAGCGGCCGACCGCCGCACCGCCGGTCCCACCGCACCGCCGCAAGGGTTGTTTTTGGTGAGGGTTGATTACTGATAAATAGCCGCTTGCGGCTTAGCAGTAGCTATGCCCCCATGCAATGCGGGGGCTTTTAACTACCCACTACCCACTACCCACTACCCACATGCGAATAGCCCACGTCATTACACGATTGATTCTCGGTGGGGCGCAAGAAAACACAGTGTTGTGCTGCGAGGACCTGTTGCGAGAGCACGGCGACCGGGTGCTGCTTATTACCGGTCCGCCGCTGGGGCCGGAGGGGAGTTTGCTGGAGCGTGCCAGGGCAGGGGGGGTGCCGGTGGAAATCGTACAGCAGCTAAGACGCCCCATCCATCCGTGGTGCGATCCGGTAAGCTATCGCCGGATCAAAAAAACCATCCGCGACTTCCGACCAGACGTGGTCCACACACACAGCGCCAAGGCGGGCATACTCGGCCGGGCCGCTGCATGGTCGCTCAGCGTTCCGGCGGTGGTTCACACGGTGCACGGTGCACCGTTCCATCCGTATCAGGGCAGGGGGGCTAGAGCACTATTTCAGGCGTGCGAGTGCTGGGCCGCCGAACGCTGCCACGCAATGGTCAGCGTGGCCGACGCCATGACGAATCTGATGGTCGCCGCAGGTGTTGCTCCGCGAGAGAAGTTCACCACGATCTACAGCGGCATGGAGGTCGAGCCGCTGCTGTGTGCGAACGAGCATCGAGATCGGGTCCGCCGGGCGTTGGGGTACAATTCACAGCACGTGGTGATCGGCAAGATCGCCCGGCTGTTCCGTCTGAAAGGGCACGAGTACGTGATCCGGGCCGCCCGGCATGTGGTCGATGCGGTGCCGAACGTACGGTTCCTGCTGGTCGGCGACGGTGTGCTGCGTCGCCGGCTGTGCCGCCGGATCGCCCGGGCCGGGTTGCAAGACCACTTCCAGCTTGTCGGCCTGGTGCCGCCGGAGAGAATTCCGGAATTGCTCGCCGCGATGGACATTGTCGTCCATGCCAGTCTCCGCGAGGGCCTTGCCCGGGTGCTGCCGCAGGGGCTGATCGTCGGCCGACCAGTAGTCAGTTACGACATCGACGGTGCCCGAGAGGTGGTCATTCCGGGCGAGACCGGCTGTCTGCTGCCTCCTAAGAGTGTTTTGGAGATGGTCGAGGCGTTGACGTTTTTGGCGGGAGATCCGGCATTGCGTGAGCGGCTGGCCGCCGAAGGCCGCCGCCGTTTTGCCGAGCAGTTCCGTCATCGGCGGACCACGGCCGAACTGAGGTCATTATACGAAAGGCTGTTGGGGTAGGCAGCATGGGGCAACAGGGGAAAGGGGTTCGGCCGTTGCTATATCGGGCCATTTGCGATATATTGTCACCATGGCTAACGAAGCACCGGGTAACATAGGCCCTTACCGGCTGTTGAACGTCGTTCATACCAGCCAGACGTGCCGGATATGGCAGGCGTACGACGACCGGAACAAGCGAATGGTCGGCATTAAGACCTTGCAGGAGAAGTTCCGCCGGAACCGCGAGCACATTGGTTCTTTGCGTCGAGAATACGCGGTCGGTCGGCGGGCAGGTGGCGACGGTGTGATTCAGGTGCTTGCATTCGACACAGATCGCGGCACGCCGTACATGGCTATGGAATGGTTTTCGGCCCCGAACATGAAGCAGAGGATCCTGGACGGTACGGAGAAGATCGCACACCTGCTACAGAGTGTGATCGAGCAGTCGGCCAAGGCGTTGGAGCACTTTCACGCGGCCGGATGGATTCACCGCGATATCAAACCCGACAACTTCCTGGTCGCAGAGGACGGCTCGGTAAAATTGATCGACTTCGGCCTTGCGATGCGGAGCAGGGGAGTGCTTGGCAAACTACTGACGAGAAAGTCGAAAGTGCAAGGGACCAAAAGCTACATGGCCCCGGAACAGATTCGCGGCAGGTCGCTGGACCGGCGTGCCGACATATACAGTTTCGGTTGCACTATACACGAGTTGGTCTCTGGCAAGCCCCCCTTTACGGGGGTAACCACCAACGAACTGCTCAACAAGCACCTGAAGGCCACTCCGCCGTCGCTGGAGACAGCCGATGCGAACGTCACCAAGGAGTTTTCCCGGTTGGTGCGGGGTTGCCTGGCGAAGAATCCGGCCGACAGGCCCAAGACGCTGAGCGATTTTCTGTTGGAATTGCGGATGCACGGGGTGTTCAAAATCCCGCCCAGACCGCCAGAATAACCATTATTACTGTAAAAACCGGTTCGCTATAACCGACGAAATAAAAATAGGCCAAGGACCATAGAGAAAACACAGTGGCACCGGCGTCTCGCCGGTGGTGTATAGGTGATAGGTATTACTTCAAGTTGT
>DAOWNK010000064.1 GCA_030642635.1 Pirellulales bacterium | reverse complement strand
GTTGTAGTCAACAAAAGTGGTCAAAATCACTATGTATTCATTTTACATTGCTTGTGGTGGGCGTCAAGACAAAGATACATTGTTACAAATGCACGGAAATCAACTATGCTTGCAACTGCCGTAGTTCGCAGCACTACGGCCGTTTGCGATACTGCCCAAAACCGACCGGCTGGAATATACGCATAAACTCTCTGGTCTGTGCCATGCGGTCCAGGTCGGCTTTGGGCACATGCCGGGACAACTTGTGTTCGCTGCGAATCGTGATTCGCTTTGGCGGGAACGTCTTCTTCGGCATAAACGTAAGGTGGACTTCGCGCGGCGTCGCCTCGCGCCGAGCCAACGCATCGTTGACCAGCAGCCGTGCAAACGGCGGCTTCGAACCCGGGTGCAACATCGTGTTCAGCCGGGCGTACCAGTCGGAGAACTCGCGGTACTGATCGGCGATTGCCCGGCTGCCGGCTTCGACCGTCAATAGCCGATAGGTCATCCACTCGCTGCTGAGCGTCAGCTCACCGGATTGCCGGTCGAGGTGCTCGTCGAACTTCGGCGCCGCCATGAAACGTAGGAACGGGTCGTTGTGCGCGTCGGCCGATTGACGCAGCCGCTGGGTAAACGCAGCAAGGTGCTTGGTGCTAAGCTCGGCCCGGATGCGTCTGGAAAGGTCCAGCAGTACGAACCGGCCGGCGGACGGCTCCAGCACGATCACCTCGGCAGGGTCTTCCAGGTAGTCGAACACCATGCCGTTGTGGAAGATGGTGGTGCTGCGGCCGGCCGGCTCCTTATCGTTGCCGGAGAACACCAGGTTTTCAACCCGAAAGTCCTCGCCAACGGCGCATGGCACATTCAGAAAAACCGCCGCGAGTATGAACGTTGAATAGATAAATGGTTTAATCATCATAATCAATACGGAAAACGCTCGTCCAACTCCGCCTCCGACAACTCAACCAGGAATGTTGCAAGCCGTTCCACCAGCACTTTCATCATCCGGCGCCCCTTTTCGGCCGTTGCCGCATGAGGGTTGGTCACGCCGGTGTTGGTGGTAAGCAGGTGCCAAGGCCGGGCGATCGACACCCAGCCGCTGTTGATCGCCTCGAACCGAGTTTGATTAACACGTCCTTCGTCCGCTGTCAGGCTGCCGTCCGGGTTGCGATCTACCAGTTCCGGGCAATAGGCCAGCGCGAACGACGTTTCCATCTCGCCGCCGTGATTATCTCGAACGGCGAATATTTCGTCGTACACGTCGGAAAACACGGTCCACCAATCGCAAAGGAACAGATGTGCGGGCGTTTGGCCGTACATCTCACGCAATATCCACTTCATGTCGTTGCCGCCGTGGCCGTTCAGCAACACTACCTTGCGTATCCCGCTGCGCACGAGCGACTCGACCAGGTCGCCGACGATGGTTTTGATTGTCGTCGGGTAAAGGTTCATCGCCAGCGGGAACTTCAGTTGGTTGGTTTGCGTGCCGTATGGAACGGTCGGCAGCAGAATGACCTTGGCGCCGCGTTGGTGTGCAGCCTCGCATATCCTCTCGCCGACGACGTCGCATTGCAGCGTGTCTATTCCGTAGGGCAGGTGCAGGTTGTGCGGTTCTATAGCGCCGAACGGCAGCACCGCCACTTCGTATTGGAGTTGCTTTACGGCGCCGTAGTTGGTCTCAAAGAGTTTCCAGGAACGCATGGTTTTGAACGGGTGTTAAGCAGGAATTGGTGGGATGGTAAACGCAGGATAACGTGCATTATACGATTGTTTAGCCGCCGCGTCTACGCGGTGTGCTTACCCGGCGTAGACGCCGGGGCTAAACGAGTTAAAACTCCATAAACTGGCGGTACTGCTTGTCCAGTTCGCGGTAGCCGGCGCCGGTTAGTTCGGCGAGCGTGCCGGGCGTGTCGCGGCCGGTGTAGACGGCCGACAGGTATGCCACCAGTGCGTCGCGGTATCGGCCGCCGTCGTAGTAAACCAAAAAGTTCGCCAACCCGGCCGCCTGGCTGTAGAGTGTGGCGATCCGCGGGTCCGACTGAATCCTCTTCATGCCGTATGTGGTGAACTCTTCAAGCGGAACGTAGAAGTCATCGCGCAGCAACCGTACCTGCGCGGCGTGCATCCGCACGTCGTCGAACCCGCCGAGCACATAGTAGCCGTCCTGTTGCCTTAAAGACTCCATGTACATGGCGATCCCTTCGACAATCCAGAAGTTGGACCGGCCGCCCACGCCTGGAGCTACGCGTCGCGACTGGTGGAACAACTGGTGGGTCGCCTCGTGGTACAATGTCCTGTCGGCATAATCCTCTCCGGCGAAGAAGTACGCCGTCCGAGTCCGCTCGAGGTAGAAGCCGATCGACTTGCCGATATTGGGCATCGCCGCTTGCAATGTGCGATTGTAATCCTCACGATCGCGGAAGAAAACCACGCTTAGCCTGGGCAACTCGGTCCGCCGGGTCCGCCCACGGCCGTCGAACAGCCCGATTACGTACGCCTCGGAGGCGTAGTAGCGAATGAATATCTGCGACCAGATGCGATAGAGCCGTTCGAGCTTCTCGCCCAATTGCACCGCCGTCTCGATGCTGTGGTTCGTGCGGATCGTGTAGTGCTCGGTCCGAACGTCCCATCCGGAGCGAATGTTTCGGTGCTCTCGGGCATCCTCGTCGGCCGATATCCACCGGCCGTCGGTATACCGCTGCTCTTGCTCGTAACGCCGCACGTGTGACTTCGGCAACCAACCGAACCGCTCGTGCCAAACCTTGTCGGAGCGAAGCTGCCGGATCTGGTAAAACGTGCACCACCGGTTGTGATACTTTTGGTATCCGAACAGCCGCCGTGCAGGTTCGTTGTCGGGGTCTGCGTGGATCGCCGACAGCGCAAACATATACGCCAACGACGGGCAACGTCGGACGGCTCGACGTGCCAGGTCGAACAACTCGGCGGCGTGCTCTCGCCGCAGCTTGTTGAACTTTTCGTTCCACTGGGCCACGTCCGCCGGTGCATCGTTCGGCAGCTTCGGCGGACCGACCTTTTCCGGCAATACCGGAATGTACAGCTTGTACGGATCGTTCGGTCCCAGTGCACGGCGGGTTTGCCCGGCCTGGTCTGTCAGCCCGTGTGACTGGCACCACTTGGCAAGCTGTTCCAGATCGTCGGCGTATTTGGCCCTTAGCTCCTCGGCTGCCTTGTAGAACGAGTCAACCTGTGGATCGGCAGCCTCGGCCGGCAGTGCGCAGCCCAATAGAAAAACAATAATCAACGGCGTTTTGTAGCGGATGGCAGACATGTTCTTCGTCGTAAATCGCGCGTTTAGCAGCCACTGTGAATACACCACTATTGTACCATGAACCGGAACAAAGTGTTTAGCCGCCGCGTCTACGCGGTGTGCTTTCCCGGCGTGGACGCCTGGGCTAAACAAAACAACCGAAGTTTACTGCTCTTCCTTGTCGAACGACGAGTCGAACGACCGGCCGCTCGGCTCGAAGTCGATCTGTCGGACGAACTCGCACGCCTCGGCCGCGCCGTGGTCGCGATCCATGCCGCTGTCTTCCCACTCGACCGACAACGGACCGTCGTAGCCGCAGTCGTTCAGCGCGCGGATGATCTCCTCGAAGTTCACCCCGCCGCGACCCAACGAGCGGAAGTCCCAGCCGCGGCGCGGGTCGCCGAAGTTCAGGTGGCTGGCAAGTATCCCGCTGCGGCCGTCCAGTGTGACAATGCAGTCTTTCATGTGCACGTGGTAAATCCGATCGCCGAACGCACGGATGAACTCGACCGGATCGACGCCTTGCCAGATCAGATGGCTCGGGTCGAAGTTGAAGCCGAACTCCTCGCGGCCGTCCAGCGCCTCGATTGCACGTTCGGCCGTGTACAGGTCGAATGCGATCTCAGTCGGGTGGACTTCCAGGGCGAACTTCACGCCGCACTCGGCGAACACGTCAAGTATCGGGTTGAACCGCTCGGCCAACAGATTGAACCCCGCATCCACCATTTCGGTCGTAACCGGCGGGAAGGAGTACAGCAGGTGCCAGATGCTCGAGCCGGTAAACCCGTTGACCACGTCTACGCCGAGTTTTTGCGCGGCCCGAGCGGTGTTCATCAACTCCTCGGCTGCCCGGGCGTTTACGCCTGCTCCGTCGCCGTCGCCCCAGACGTACGGCGGCAGGATTGACTGGTGCCGGGCGTCGATATTGTCAAGCACGGCCTGCCCGACCAGGTGGCCGCTTATGGCGAATACCTGCAAGTCGTATTTCTCCAGCAACTCACGCCGCTTGGCGCAATAGTCGTCCTCGGCCATTGCCCGATCGACCTCAAAGTGATCGCCCCAGCAGGCCAACTCCAGTCCGTCGTAGCCGAAATCGCTGCACTTGTGAGCCAATTCTTCCAGCGGCAAGTCCGCCCATTGGCCGGTGAACATCGTAACCGGTCGTGCCATGTCAAGCTCCTTTTTTCTCGTTTTTTGGATGATTGAATTTGCAAACCCGACTTTCCACAACGGAAACCATTTTGACACATTTACCGAGACATACAACCCACAACCTATACTTCCAAAGAAACATTTTCCACAACCCATTGCCGATTATGACGATTGCCCCGGAGATCGAGCGGACGGTTTGCCGCAGGTGTTTTGCGGTGCTGGATGCACCGGACTGTTTTTGTCGCCATTGCGGTGCGCCGACGGAGAACGCCCCGGCCGACGCCTCGGACATCGTGCAGGCGCAGATCGTCTACGAAAATCCGACAAGCCGGCCCAAGGCGACGGACAATCCCTGGGTCGTCCTGGCAATGCTCTTCCTGGTGCTCGGCCCGCTGGGGCTGCCGATGCTCTGGCGTTGCAGCCGGATCGACACGATCTGGAAGATGGTGCTAACGGTCGTCATGATAGGCATCGTCGCGCTGATTATCGCCTTGGTCTGGTTCACGCTGCACCAGGCCCTGGCGCCGCTGCAAGACCTGAAAACGCTGCAAGGATTTTAGGGTTATTATTTTCTTCTGCTTTGCATCGTGTTGACTGCACAGATTTTTCCCGGTAAGCTAGCATTTTTACCCCAAGGAGGAAAAAATGTCGGTATTACCAGAGAAAGTCAGTAAAGCATGGGATGAACGAAAGGGACCCGCTATATTTACCACTGTAGACGGCAATGGAATTCCAAATGCCATTTATGTTACATGTGTGAGTAGATTCGGCGAAGATGCAATAGTCGTTGCGGACAACTATTTTGATAAGACACGGAAGAATATTCTCGCAGGAAGCAAAGGTTCCATCCTTTTTATTACTGGTGAAGACAAGTCTTTTCAAGTTAAAGGGCCTATCGAATACCACAAGGAGGGTGAGGTTTTCGAGGATATGAAAAGATGGAATCCAAAACAGCATCCAGGTCATGCTGCAACAGTATTGAAAGTGGAAGAGGTCTACTCGGGATCAAAAAAACTCTTGTAAATAGGGCCGCTTGCAGCTTAGAACGTGTTTTGAAATGGGTGCCACTGCTGGCTTGTCCAGCAGTGCGAAATGTATCTCCCCAAGAAACACTGCTGGACAAGCCAGCAGTGGCACCCATTGGAGGCCGATAAGCCATTTCAAAACACGTTCTTAGCATAGCACCATGATCCGATTCAAGATGCGATTCGCAGTGTTGTTTACGATTGTACTGGCCACATCGACCGTCCAGGCCGACGAGCCGGGGACTGTCCCGATTTTCGCACAGCGAAAATGGGACTGTCCACTTCTAACGCCCGACTCGCTGGCCGGCTGGCAGTACGGCGAGCGGCCGATCGTCGGCTGGTCGAGCACAGGTGGTAAGCTAATCGGCCCGGCCGATTCCACACCGCTGCTGTCGGGCTTTACGTTCGGCGATTTCCAGTTGCATTTTCAGTGGTCGGTCGCCGACGGCGGCACGCTGAAGATGACCTTCCCACAGGTTCCCAACGGGACTGGTCTGGAATTGATCCTGTGCGAAGGCGACCGTTGCGGACGGTTGACCGACGACGGCAAGGAACTCTCACCGGGCGAAAAAATCGATGCGGTGGAAGACCGGCGGCACACGGCCGCCGTCCGACGTGCCGGCAAAGCATTAGCGATTGAGATCGACGGCAAGCGACTTTACGAAGTAGCTGTCCAACCGGAGCACCGATTCGGCCTGGGCTTGGCCGTCGCCGCCGGCAAGGCGACCCTGGCCGATCTTCGTTTGCAGGAACCAACCGGCGAACCGATCTTCAACGGCAAGGACCTGTCCGGCTGGTGGACGGACGGCGACAAAAACGCGTGGAAAGCGGAAGATAACGAACTTGTGTTGCAGCCAAGCAACGGCCGATATCTTCGCACCGAAAAGGAATTCGCCAATTTTACCCTCTCGCTCGAATACAAGATGAAAAAGGGCGGGAACTCCGGCATCGCGCTGCGCACACCACGCGACGGCTGGCCCTCGGGCGATGGCATGGAGCTACAGCTTATCGACACGCCGCGCAACGAACCGATCCACAAGGGTTCGACCATGGCCGTCTACGGCAACATGCCGCCGCTGGGGCGGGCAGACAATTCACAGCAGTACAACCGTGTGGTCGTTAAGGCCGACGGGCGGATGATCTCGACCTGGGTCAACGGCGAGTTGGTCCAACAGTGCAACACACTGGACCACCCGGAGCTGAAACATCGCCACTTGTCCGGCTGGATCGGCGTGCAAGACCACCTTGCATGGGTGCGATTTCGGAACATGCGCGTGCTCGAAGCGCCCGACGGACCGGGACTGGACGCATGGTATCGCTCCAGACCACCGCTTGCGGTCGCCGTTGTAATCGACCGGCTGATGAACCAGGAATGTCTGTCCGTTGCCGACGGGATTATATCCGGGGTGGCTGCCAAAACGATCTCCGGAGAGAATCCGGCCGAGCACGTTCTGGCCGAGTTGATCGGCCCCGGGGCGGTTGTCCGCGTGGCACGGATCAACGACCAGGGACGGCTCGCCTTCTACTTCGACGGCGAAGAGAAACCTCGGATCGAGTGCAAGCCGAGCGACCTGCCGCACGTGCTGCCGAAGGTCGCCGAGTGTCAGTCCAATCCGGTGTTGACCTGCCTGACGTACCGAAAGGGTCTGAAGGTCGTGCTCAGCGATGCAGAGCAGACAGAATACCGCTTCGATTTCCTCACCTTTCCAGACGACATTGAGGTTGAGACCTTCACCGCCGGCAAACCAATCCGTCCTCGCGGCTGGCTGGATGCCGCCGTGTATCGCACTCGCAGGTTTCGGTACGATTGGACAGTGCATCGCGAACACGACCCCTTCTCACGATTCAACTCGCCGAAAAAGACGATCGACCCCGACAAGACCGAACCGCTGATCCACGTCGACGGGACGGGCATCGTCCATTGGCTGCGACTGGCCGACAAAAAGTTCCTGGCCGACGATAACCTTTGGCTTGAAATAACCGTCGACGGCGAAGACCGGCCGGCCGTCTCCGCTCCGGGGCGATATTGGTTTCCAGGGCTGGTCGACGGCAACTACTCGAATTTCGTGCTGGTCAATCTTAAGGACAAACAGCCGACCAATCTGCTGGCGATGCCGTTCGGCGAAGGGATTACCATCTCGGCGAAAAACTGCGGTGAAAAGCCGATCGAGGACCTCGGAGCGACAATCATTGTTGAACATGCCACCGAATCAACCCGAGAACAGATCGCAGGGCGAATGCGGCTGCGGGGTGTCTTCCGGCCGGCCGAAGACGGCAACTCGCAATTGATCAACCAGGAAGGCGTAGGGCGTTGGATCGCTTTGATCTACCGGCAGCCGGACGGCGAGCCGACCGGTATCGCCGAACTGCTCGTCGATGGTGCTCCGCGCGACGGCTGGGCGGCACCAAAATTCGACATGTTGCTGGGCCGCAGCGGCGACTTCCGCGCGGCGCTGGGCGGTCGCCACGGCGGACTCTGCTGGCGATATATGCTCGCAGCACCGGTCGATTTTCAGAAATCGCTTGTGTTGAACGTCACCGGAACAAAACTCGGCGATCGGTTGGTGCTGTTTTATTTGAAATGAAAAAGCCGCTTGCGGCTTAGCAGTGTCGTGCGCGACCACCGGTCGCGGCTTTATGATGCTAAGCCGCAAGCGGCTGATAGGGGAACCATGAACTCACACGTTCCCGGGTTGTTTATAACCGGTACCGATACGGAGGTCGGCAAGACCTACGTGGCGGCGCTGATCGCACGTTCCTTGGTTGTGGCAGGATACAAGGTGGGTGTGTACAAACCGGCGGCCAGCGGATGCCGACGCGACGGTGACGTGTTGGTTTCCGACGATGCGATTGCACTTTGGGAGGCAGCCGGTCGCCCGGGCGAGTTGGACCGTGTTTGCCCGCAACGGTTCATTGCACCGCTGGCCCCGCACCTTGCCGCCCGGGCTGAAGGGAAACGTGTCGACGCCGAGTTGCTCCGCCGCGGCATCGAATACTGGCGACAGCGCAGCGAGATTGTCTTGGTCGAGGGCGTCGGAGGGCTGCTCTCACCGATCGGCGAGGAAGATTACGTGGCCGACCTTGCCGAGCAGTTCGCCCTGCCGCTGGTGGTCGTTTCAAAAAACGTATTAGGCACGATCAACGCGACGCTGCAAACGCTCGTCACCGCCGCCACGTTCCGCGGGTGGCATGGCGTCGCTTGCGTCGCCATGGAATCGCCAACATGCCCACGCTTCGCGAGGGCATGCCACCCTGGCTTAGAAATCGCCGGCGTGGTGTTGAACAACCCGACCCAGACGTCGGACGACGCCAGTCGGACGACCAACCGGCTGGAGCTATCCGCCCGCTGTATCCCGCCCATGCTGGCGGAGGTCGCTTATGGAGCCGACGATTTCGACACGCAGGTCGACTGGTTCGCGTTGGCCGGCATTACGGCCCGATGCTTCTAGGGTTCGAGGCGAGGAAGTCGCGTGGGCCGCGGGTGGTGTAGTATGGATACGTGATGGCCCCGGTGGCCGGCCCGGGGTCGAAACCGCCGCGGCGACCCATTCCCGCGTATCCTAGCCCGCCGCGACCGCGGCACGGACCGCCTACACATTCAGGGCAAGCCACCTCGTTGCAGTCGTAGCAGCAGGGCATAGTACAGCTTCCGCAATTCTCCGGTGCGTTGGTGCAACTGCCGTTGATCAGCCCGGTGCCGCATTGGCCGTGCGAGGTGCAACAACCGCCGGCCGCGGCCAACATTGCAACCGCCGCAAATGTTACGAAGACGTACTTCATGTCGGATGAGTCCTTTCTGCGTGTAGTATTTTACTAAAAGAGCAGGGGCTGGGGATTGGGGACTAGGGACTAGGGGTTAGGGGTTAGGGATGAATTTCAAGTGGCACCGGCGTCTCGCCGGTGTAACGTAACTCGAAGTAATACCTATTTACTTATGCCCCACCGGCGAGACGCCGGTGCCACCTGATTTTCTACTACTAATTTCATCCCCAGCCCCCATCCCCTAGCCTCCAGCCCCTAGTCCCCAATCCCTAGTCCCTAAAAAGACATCGGCCCGATAATCGGCAGAGTCCAGAAAATCGTCAGAACCGGCCCCTTTTTCGGCAGCGAGGAAATTGGTACGGTTATACCCATGGTTGCGTCCATCGAGTACATCGAGAACGTTATCGACACATACGACAAGGCGGCTGAGGCCAACCGCCGGACGCCCGGCCTCCAGGGAAACGTCGTGGTGCTCACGCCAGAGTTGTCCGACGATGTGATGATAACCGGCGACTTACACGGCCACCGACGGAACTTCAACCTGATTAAGAAAACCGCTGCGTTGGACAGCCATCCCGGGCGCCACCTCGTTTTGCAAGAGGTATGCCACGGTGGGCCGACGTACCCCCAAAACGGCGGGTGTATGTCGCATACGGTCCTAGAAGACGTCGCATGGCTGAAGGTAAAGTACCCCGATCGGGTGCACTTCATCCTAGGCAACCACGAGTTGGCCGAGTTGACCGACTACCCGATCCAGAAGAACAAGCAGATGCTCAACCTGCTGTTTCGGCTGGGGTTGCAACAGATGTACGGCCCGACCGCAGAGAAGGTCCGCGATGCGTCTTTCCGGTTCCTGCGGAGCTGTCCGCTGGCAGTACGGCTGCCTGGTGGTGTGTTCGTCTCGCACAGCGTGCCGGAGAACGTCGATACCCAAAAATTCGATAAGTCCATCTTTACCCGAGAACTAGAAGAGGGCGATTACCTGGACCGGACCGGTATTTTCCAGCTTGTTTGGGGCCGCGACTACCGAGAGGAAAACGCCAGGGCGTTCGCCGAACTGGTAGAGGCCGAGGTGCTGATAAACGGCCACGAGCCGTGTCCCGAGGGGTTCAATGCGCCCAACAACGTCCAAATCATACTGGATTGCTGTGCCCAGCAGGCGTCGTATGTGATCTTGCCGACCGACCGGCAGTTCAGCCACGGTGAGATTCTGGAGCGGATCGAGAAGTTGGAGTAGAAGGGGGAAGGGGGAAGGGGGAAGGGGGGAATATCCCCCGGACCGCAGTCCGGGGGCGTTTTGTTTCAACGCGCCGAGCAAGCTCGGCGGCTAAATTGGATTCCGCCTTCCGCCTTCCGCCTTCCGCCTTCCGCCTTCCGCCTTCCTTCATATCCGGCCTTGGCTCAAGCGGTGAAATCTGCTAAAAGCACCGCGGCAAAAATGCAGCAAGATTTCCACGGATGGAATACGGATGAAGAATTTTCTTCGGGTCTTACGTATAGCGTTCCGCTATAGGTTCACCTTTGCGGCATCGGTCGTTTGTGCACTGGGTGTGGCCGTCCTATGGGGGGCGAACATCGGCGCAGTCTACCCGTTCGTCGAGGTGGCATTCCAGGGCGAGTCGCTTCAGGACTGGGTCGACAGGAAGATCGAGCAGTCCGAGCAGACATCCGCCGAGATGACCGGCCGAATCGAACAGCTTGGCCGCCAGCTTTCCGAGTGCCCGCCGGAGCGGCAGAACTCCATACGCGCCAAAATCGGCATTGCACGGTCGCGTGTGGAGGCAGAGCAAAAGGCCGCACAAACCTACCGCCGAGTGGAGCCGTACATCGACAATTACTTGCCAACCGACCCGTTCACAACGCTGGCGTGGATCACGGGTTTTTTGCTCTTGGGCACGGTGGTCAAGGACCTGTTCATCATGGGCCAGAACGTGCTGGTGGCGCGGCTGGCGCAGCGAACCACGTTCGATCTGCGAAAGCTATTTTATCGCCGCACGCTACGGATGGACCTCGCCGCCTTCTCGGACGATGGTACGGCCGACCTGATGAGCCGTTTCACACACGACATGGAGAACGTTGCCTGCGGGGTGGAGGTGCTGTTCGGCAAGCTGATCCGCGAGCCGCTGAAAATGGCCGCCTGCCTGATCGGCGCCGCTGTGATCTGCTGGCGATTGCTGCTGCTCTCGCTGGTGATTGCCCCGGTGGCCGCGCTGCTGATCCACTGGCTTGGCAAGACGCTGAAGCGTGCGAACCGCCATGCGATGGAGGAGATGGCTGGAATGTACACCACGTTGGAAGAGACATTCCGTAGTATCAAAATCGTCAAGGCGTTTACCAACGAGCCGCAGGAGCGCAACCGCTTCCACCACCGTAGCAAACACTACTATAAAAAGGCCATGCGTATCGCCCGATACAATACACTCTCCAAGCCGATTACCGAAGTCATGGGGATTACGGCTATTTGTTTGGCGTTGTTGGCCGGGGCATGGCTGGTGTTGTCCAACGAAACGCACCTGATGGGTGTGCGTATGAGTCCCAGGCCGCTTAGCCTTGGTGCACTTTTGGTTTTCTACGGCCTACTGGCCGGCGTGGCCGATCCGGTCCGAAAATTCGCCGACGTATTCACGCAACTGCAACGTGCAACGGCGGCCAGCGATCGGATATTCTCGCGGCTCGACCGTCGGCCGAACGTCAGCGACCCCGAACATCCGGTCACGCTCGATCGGCACCGGCGAGAGTTGATCTTCGACGGCGTCGATTTCGCCTACAATATAGGGCAAACGGTCCTGGAAGACATCAACCTGAGAATCCCCTTCGGCCGAACGATTGCCGTTGTCGGCCCGAACGGCTGCGGTAAGAGCACACTGGCCAACCTGATCCCAAGGTTCTACGACCCGACCGCCGGTGTGATTCGCATGGACGGCATCTCGCTGCGAGACATGAGAATCCGCGACTTAAGGCGTCAGATTGGCATCGTCACCCAGGAGACGCTGCTGTTCGACGATACGATACTGAATAACATCCGCTACGGATCGCCGCAGGCCAGCCGGGAACAGGTGATCGCGGCGGCCAGACAGGCACACGCACATCAGTTTATCGAAAACGATCTGCTCGACGGCTACGAAACCCCCGCCGGCGCGATGGGTAACAAGCTCTCAGGCGGACAGCGACAACGAATCGCCTTGGCCAGGGCAATCCTCCGCGATCCGGCGGTGATCATCCTCGACGAAGCCACCAGCCAGATCGATCTGGAAAGCGAGCAGGCGATCCAGCAGGTGCTCGAGGAGTTCATCTGCGATCGGACCGCGATTATCATCACACACCGCCTGGCGGCGTTGAAGCTGGCCGATCAGATCGTGGTGATGCACTCCGGCGCGATTCTGGACGTCGGCAGCCACGAGGACCTGCTGGACCGTTGTAAGTTGTACCGTCGGTTGCATCAGATTCAGTTCGAGGACCCCGACTCGCTTGCCGCGTAGCCAAGTTGTTCGTAGTGACCGCATTCATGCGGTCTTTTCAGGCAAACCCGATGAATCGGGTCACTACGAACAAATCCGCCCAAATTTTCCCCAATTGGCACGCCGTTCGCATTTACATCAAGGTGTGACAGCCATCCTTGCAATGCAACCGGGTGGCTGGAACTAGCTCTGCGGGGCCGGTACAGAGAACAGGCAACAGTATCCCCTGGAGAACAGTAGAAGTAGGCATCCCGACGGATCGGAAGCAATAGGCTTCCGAGTCAATTCAGGCGAGTTGGAGATTTGCTGCCCGAGCGATCTTCAGCTCGCCTGTTTTATGTTGCTACAGCAAAATTGAACACTTGCTGCAAAACCGCACCCAAGGCGTTGACAATGATGTTGGGATACCGTTGAATTAAGGACAGAATTAGTATTAACACATCAACACAGTGGAACCGGCGTCCCGCCGGTGTGACGTAACTTGTGGTAACGCCTGTGCTTGTGTACCACCGGCGAGACGCCGGTGCCACTGATTTTGTCCCCTAATTCAATGCCGACAACAACACTAAGCGGGCTGAATCTCTCGACACTCGATCTGGTCGTGTTCTTTGGATTCCTTGCGGTCGTGGTCGGCATTTCGCTCTACGCATCGCGCAAGGAACAGACCTCCGAGGACTACTTCCTGGCCGGACGCCGGTTGACTTGGTGGCTGATCGGATTCTCGCTGATTGCCTCGAACATCTCCACGGAGCACTTCGTCGGCATGGCCGGCTCGGCATTCGGCCGGATAGGGTTGGCGATCGCCAGCTACGAGTGGATGGCGGCCGTCACGCTGGTGCTGGTCGGATGGTGGCTTCTGCCGAAATTTCTAAGCGCCGGCATATACACCATGCCCGAGTTCCTCGAGTATCGCTACGACAGCGTAACGCGTACTATCATGGCCACGTACCTGATGGCGGCCTATGTCATCGTGCTGTTGGAC
>DAOWNK010000082.1 GCA_030642635.1 Pirellulales bacterium | reverse complement strand
GATTCCAAGCGCCACGCTGGCGGTCATCATGGCGCCGACATCGACCATCCCTCCCGCCAAACCCATCGTTCCGAACGTCACCACCGCCGGAAACACGTTCGGCAACATCACGACCATGCCGGTCGATACGTTACGCAGCAGCAGCACCATCACCACTGCAATCAGCACAAACGCCAGGCAAAAGCTCTTGAACAACCCGGCGAGCAACTCTCGCTGTGCCGCCAGCACAAGCGGCGTGCTGCCGGTGTAGAATGTTGTGACATGTTCTGAGTTTGGAAACCGGTTTTGCAGAAAGGTATCGACACGCTGTTGCACCTGTTTAAGGATATAATCGTAATCGAGATTATCTACAGGCGCCGCACGTGCCGTAATGCGCCAAAACGTCTGTTCGGAATTCTCATACAGGTAACGATGGTCGATTAGAACATCGCGGCTGCCGGCCAGTCGCTTGTCGAGTATTCGGCGGCGCATGGCGGCGGTGTTTCGCATACCGATTACCTTCAATGCGGCTCGGCCGGCCCGACCGGCGCCCGGCGCCGATTCGTCCAGCGACGGCACAAACGTGGCTGCCGAAAGCGTCGCGTCGATGTAATCGACCGCACCGACCTCCTTCTCCACATTGTCGACCAGTTCGATCTGCTCCAGCAACGTCATCCGGCTGTCCTTGTCAATGCACAACACCACTTCGCTTGTGGTCATCGCGCCGATTCGGTCGCACAACCAACGGTAGTCCTGAATGCACTTGCTCTGCTGATGGAAAAACTTGATAGGCCGCACCGACGTCTTGATAAGTGCAACCCCGCAACCGCAAAAGACCATCAGCACCAAACAAACCACGATTACCGACCGGTGAAAGCGCACCATGAAGCCGGCCAACGAGCCAAGAAACCTGTCTCGTCGAGCGGTCGGACATTCCAACCGGGACGCCGCCGACTGTGATCCGTCGGACAAAGGCCATATCTCCATCATCGCCGGCAACAGCAAAAACAGGGTTCCAAGGCTCAAAAGGATGCCGACGGCCGAGTAAAACCCGAACATCTTCACCGGAACCACGTGGCTGACGTAAAGCGAGCCTAACCCCAATGCCGTGGTGACGGCCGAGAGCATACACGGCATCCAGCCGGCGGCCATGGCCTTAATCGGTGCGCCGGCAGGGCCGGATTCTCGCAACACGTCGCGATAGTAGTTGCACAGGTGCACGCTGGCCGAAAGGGTCAACACATAAACCAGCACGGGCACCATCACCATCGCAAGGTTCATCTGGCCGCCGGTGTAGTAGATGGTCGCAGTGGCGACGCCCGCACCGTAGACTGACACAACGAAAATCATCACCATAAGCCTTGCCCGTCGCAGACACAACCATGCGACCGCCAGTGCCACCAGAATGGACAACCCGATCCATTTGCGCACCGCCTGTCGGCTTTCGGTGTCGATGGCGGCGTTGAAAACGGTATCGCCGCCTAAATGCAGCTCGTCGCGATTCAAACCGCAGCGCTGCACGGCAATGTCGGCCAGCGCGGCCAACGTCTTGCAGCGGTCCGTGTCTCCAAGCTCAGAAAGCGTAATCACCGCGCAGGTGCTCTTGCCGTCCTGCCCGATCAGCGTGCCTTCCAGCCGCTTCAGCGCCTCGTCGCGCGACAGCTTAAATGGAAGACCGGTCAACGTATCCAACATCCTCGGGCCGGTTATCACCTTCGCGAAATACTCCGTACCGTCGTCGGCGCCGTGCTGCTCGGGCGGAGGAACCAACTGCCCGGCCAACTCCTCCAACCGCGGGTCGTCCAACGTGCATCCCTCCCAACTGATCAGTACGAAATCGTCGGCCCCGAACAACGTGCGAAAATTCCGGTACGTCTCGGTCTCCGGAAAATCCTGCGGGAGCCATTGGCTGACGTTGTTGTTCGATTCCTGAAATGCGCGGATTGTACCCCACACAATCGCCGGGACCGGAACGGCTGCAACGATCAAGATCAGCCAGGCATATCGGGCGTAGAAAGATCGGTTCATTTACAGCGATATGTAGCGGCCGGCGCTCGCCCTAATACCGTTGAATTAGTGATAATATCAAGGAAAACACAGTGGCACCGGCGTCTCGCCGGTGGTGCATAAGTATGGGTATTACTTCGAGTTACGTCACACCGGCGGGACGCCGGTGCCACTGTGTTGATGCCAATTCTGCCCTTAATTCAACGGTATTGGGCCTTGTCCGGCGTGGTAGGCGGTAGACAGTATATAATGTAAGTCACTTTTAACCTTTTCGATACCCAGGGCAGTACCCATTTAGCTGCCGTGCAGTGGCTCAGGTGTTGAATTTACACAACACTCTGCTGCAAACAAGACTCATAAAAAATCGCCACAATTCCTGCAGCACGTGGTATTTAGATCGTAAATCCTTTAACAACAACAACTTGCAATATTTCTGCTCTGGCGGAACACAATTTGCCTATATTCTCCAGTTGCTGCATCTTGAACCTGCCGCCTGCCGACGTTATAATCGAGGCTTAGGCACACACACAAGAGGCAAACAGGCAAATTATGACTCGAAACAATCAGTCCGGCCCCACGTTGCGAGACGTCTACTGCGCACTGTTTCGCCACAAGCGGAAGGCAATCACGTTCTTTCTGGCAGTGATGATACTTGTCACGCTGGTTACGATCTTCTCACCGAGGATTTACCGGTCGGAAGGAACGCTGTTTGTGCGTTTGGGGCGGGAGAACATGACCCTCGATCCGACCGTTACGCTGGGGCAAGAGCCTACCATTGCGATGTCGCAGTCGCGCGAGAATGAAATCAACTCGGTCGCCGAGATTCTCCAAAGCCAACGGCTGATCGAGAAAGTGGTCGATGAGCTTGGTACAGACACCGTCTTGGGCAAAAACAAACGTCCTCCGAAAAAACACGCCAAGGCGGCGGCGCAATCGATGACAGATCGAAACAAGGCCGTCATCGCACTGAGCAAGAACTTGCGCGTATGGCCGGTGCGGAAATCGAGCGTCATACAACTGACATACGAGGGACGCAGCCCTGAGCTGTCACAAAAAATCCTTGCGACGCTTATCGACGCGTACCTCGACCAACACGCCCGGCTTAATCGTCCGCCGGGTACGCACAAGTTCTTGGCCGAGCAGACCCAGCGGCTGCGGGCCGAACTGACTGAACATGAGAACGAGCTGCGCGACCTGAAGGGCACAACCGGACTCATCTCGCCCGAAGGCCAACGAAAAATACTCGTCGAGCGGATCGGCCGAATCGAGGACGAACTCTCTCGGGCGGCCGCCGATGTCGCTTCGTTCGAGGCGGAAGTCGGCTCCGTTCGCACAAAACTTAGCGGCATGTCGGCCACGCGGATCAATTCGCACATTACCGGGCTGGCCGACGAAGGAACCGACGGAATAAGGGGACAACTCTACTCCTTGCAAATCAAGGAACAGGAAGCCGTCGCCAAGTACACCGAAGAACATCCGAAAATGAAGGAAATACGCCGCCAGGTCGCCGAGGCGAAGGCTCTGTTGGCCAAGGAGAAATACTCCCGCACACATATAACTACCGGACCGAACCAGGTGTATGAGCAGGGCCAGCTTAAGCTGCTGGCCGAGGTGCCGAAGCTCTCCTCGCTCAGGGCAAAGGCCGACGTGCTGGGTGAACAGTTGCTTGCTGCAAACAATGCACTACAGACGCTAAACCAAAACGAGCTGCGAATCGTGAAGTTGCAACGCGAAATTCAGCTTTTGGACACCAGCTATCGAAAATACTCGGTGAACCTCGAACAGGCCCGAATCGACCAGGCCTTGGAAATCGAGCGGCTTTCGAACATCAACGTGGTGCAACCGGCTACTTACAACGTCAAGCCGGTGCGGCCGCGGAAGCGGGTGAACCTGGCGTTGGGCTTCGTGGTCGCAGTGCTCGGAGCGGTTGGACTGGCCTTGTTGCTGGAATACCGCGACCATTCGCTGAGATTGCCGGAAGACATTGAGTGCAGCCTGCGAGTGCCGACGCTGGTGTCTATACCGCGTATGAGAAGCGAACAATTGGTATTGAACGGATCGAAACGTTTTACATCGTAGGGACTGGGGGACTGGGGGAGAAGAGAGAAGAGAGAAGAGAGAAGAGAGAAGAGAGAAGAGGGAAAAGAGAAGGGCGAAGGGCAAACTTCTCTCCTCTCTCCTCGATATATCACGTTTCCAATATGCCAGCATTTGCAATTTGAATTAGTACTGAACGGGAGGCATTAAGATGGTTACCACCTCACCCGATCTTCTCACACCGAGCAGGTTTCGTGCCGGAAGGCAATTCTGCGACGAGGTGCAGGAGTACTGTCGGACCGTGTTGCGCCGGCTGAACTCCTCCGGCAACGGTTCCGGACGCCTGCATAAAATCGGTGTTACTAGCTGTTACTGCAAGGAAGGCGTCAGTACGATCTCCGCCCAATTGGCCGCCACGGCGGCGTGTGACGACCGGCGAGTGCTGCTTATAGACGGCAACCTTGTACGACCCGCCGTGCAGAAAATCTTCCATATAAACGACGGCCCAGGGCTGTCCGAGGCAGTACTCCATGGCAACGACGTATCAGACTGCATCAGAGCATCGGGCGTCGAAAACCTCTTTGTGCTTACATCAGGTAAAACTGCCGACAATCCGGCTCGAGTCTATGACTCAACTGAATTGGGCAAGGTGATAGAAACGGCCGGGCGAAATTTTGACCTTGTAATATTCGACCTGCCCGCCGCCGGCGAAGACAGCTCGGCCGTTCGGATAGCAGGCCTGCTCGACGGTGTGTTGTTGGTCGTAGAATCGGAGCGGGTGCGTCGCCAGGTGGCGCGACGAGTGACCGAGCAATTCGAACAGGCCGACGTGCGTCTGCTCGGCGCCGTATTGAACAAGCGACGGCAACACGTTCCCGATTGGTTGTATCAGACACTGTAGGGTGCGTAAAACGCACCTATGGGCTTAACATTATCGACAACGGTGCGTTTCACGCACCCTACAACAGGCTTATCATGCTTTTCACGAAATTCATCACCGGCATTCGACGCTTCGACCGTTCACCGGCCGCCGCTGCACTGCATGGCCTGCACTCACCCGACCGGCTTCGGACGATCATCCATCGCGAGCGAGATCGAACGGACCGCACCGGCGAAGGCTTTGTGCTGCTCACACTGTCTAACAAAACCAGCGAGCCGCGGGGTTTATCCCCGCGCCAAACTTCACCCCAGGACAAACCTGGAGGCTCGCCGGTGGAGCTTGCCGCCGTGGCGCGAATCATCAAAAATCGGATGCGATCTACCGACGAGGCCGGCTGGTCTGATTGTCGGACGATTGTGGTCGTAATGCCGAGCACAAAGGTGGAAGGCGCTAGGGTCTTCATCAACGACGTCTTACAATGCCTCCCAGATGGTTACACAAAGCCGGCATGCAGCATCCGCTGCTATCCGGAAAGCCGGCTCGACGACGGTGCTTCGGAGCGTCCGTCGCGGTCAGCGCGGGTGGCTGGCGGCAGAGCTGAAGGCGACGCCCCGGCAGTTCCGGGACACCGCCTCGCTTTGCCCCAGCCACCCAACGAACAATCGGTCGGTGCGATGAACATGCTTTTTACACGGCGGTTGCCAATATGGAAGCGATTCCTCGACGTGCTGGGCGCCGGTGTCGGGTTGGTGCTGCTTATGCCGCTGTTCGCGTTGGTGGCGATTGCGATCAAGTCGACCTCTTCCGGCCCGATATTTTTTCGGCAATATCGCAGCGGACTGGGCGGGCGGCGGTTTGCAATGTACAAGTTTCGCTCGATGGTCGTCGACGCGGAAGATCGCAAACAAGCGTTGATGCCGCTTAACGAACAGGACGGGCCGGCGTTCAAGATAAAACTCGACCCACGAATCACGACCGTCGGCAAGTTCATTCGCAGGACTAATATCGACGAGTTGCCGCAGCTCTGGAACGTTCTCTGTGGCGATATGTCGCTGGTCGGGCCGCGCCCGTTACCTTGCGACGAAACGGCGGCATGTCAGGTCTGGCACCACCGCCGACTGGATGCAACGCCCGGGCTGACGTGCACCTGGCAAATCTCCGACCGCTCGAAGGTCTCGTTCGCCGACTGGGTGCGCATGGACATTCATTATATTCGTTCCAGGTCGATCTGGGGTGATTTGAAGCTGCTGGTCGGTACCGCGGTGGCCGTGGTGTTCCCGAACTGATTCTGTAGGGTGCGTGCAACGCACCACAATATGCTTGTGGTTGGTGCGTTTCACGCACCCTACTGCAAAGTATACTTCAGAATCACAAGCCGCCGTGCCGGCCGGCTGACAAACAATATGCAAAACACCACACGACGACCGCGACTGTTAATGATGGCGTATTGCTGCTCGCCGTACCACGGCTCGGAGCCGGGCGTCGGGTGGAACTTCGCCGTGCAAGCGGCTCGACACTGCGACACCTGGGTCATCTGCGAACAGCACAAGTTCATGCCGCATATCCGACGTTACCTGGACGCCCACGGCGAGGTGCCCGGGCTGCGATTCGTCTTCGTGCCGGAGCGGGCATGGGCCGCCGCGGCATGGCGAATACCAGGCATGGGATATCTCTCGTACAACTTGTGGCAACGTCGGGCGCTGCGCGCCGCGCGACGACTACACGCTCAGGTCCGATTCGACCTGGTTCACCATGTAAACATACTCGGCTTTCGCGAGCCGGGATACCTGTGGAAACTCGGCGTGCCGTTTATCTGGGGGCCGGTCGGCGGAACGCAAAACTATCCGTTGCGGTTCTTGGGCGAGGCAGGCCCACGCGGCGCACTCGCAGAAGCCGCACGAACCGTCGCCAATCAAATACAGTTGCGCATCAGCCGCCGCGTGCGACGGGCAAGCCGCGAAGCCGCCGTTATGATGGCGGCCAACTCGACCGTCCAGCACGACTTCGCACGAATACACGGCATAACGCCGAACCTGATGTCGGATATCGGCGTGACCGAAATCACCGGCAGCCCAAGATCGTACACGGCAAAGCCTGACTGCTTGAAAATCCTCTGGTGCGGTGCACTAGAACCCTGGAAAGCACTGTCGCTGCTTATCAAGGCGTTGGCACGGCTGCCCGAAGGGGTGCGTTATGAACTTCGGGTTGTAGGCGACGGTCCAATGCGCAGCCGCTACCAGCGTTTGGCCCGACGCCTTGGGGTCGATCGCCATACGACGTGGCTCGGCTCGATGCCACACAGCGAAGTCGTCAGGCAATACGACTGGGCGGACGTGTTTGCGTTTACCAGCCTGCGCGACACCACCGGCACGGTAGTGCTCGAATCGCTCGGCGCGGCCTTGCCGGTTATCTGCCTGGATCACCAGGGAGCACATGACATGGTCACCGAACAGTGCGGCGTCAAGATTCCAGTGACCACGCCCGGCGAGGTAGTCCGTCGCCTGAGTGAAACCATCACCTCCCTGGCCGACGATCCCGACCGACTGGAACTGCTCAGCCGCGGGGCGTTTGAACGTGCACACGAGTACCTCTGGTCCCGACGCGGCGAGCGGATCGCTGAAATATATAGGCAGGTGCTCAGCGAGCAGTTCACCGGCGAACCGGAAGAGGAGTTCAGCTATGCGTAATACATGGTCTTCTCAGACCGCCGTGAACCTGGCCAAGCATACCGCCGGCTGTCTCAGCGCCGTGTTGAACCGACTGTTCGGCAGCCGATCTGCCGGCGCTATAGGAATACTGACCTACCACCGTATCTCCCCGATGGTTCCCGGTGTACCCGAGCCGGCAGTGAACGTAACGCCCGAGCGGTTCCGCCGTCAGATTGCCGGCCTGCTGGACCGCGGGTTTACGATCCGGCCGCTCGGCAAGGTGCTCGAACGTCTGGCCCGAGACGAGGCGATCCCGCCGCAGACGGTCGTAGTCACCTTCGACGACGGCTACGGCTGTGTACACACGAACGCATGGCCGGTGCTTCGAGAGCTTAACGTGCCGGCCACGGTGTTCATAAGCACGGCGTATCTCGACGCCGAACGGCCGTTCCCGTTCGACCCTTGGGCGACTGCATACCTCGATCGCGTGCCGGCCGATGCGTACCTGCCGCTTACCACCGCACAATGCCGCGAGATGCTCGCCGACGCCCTGATCGAGCTGGGCGCCCATACACACACACACGGCGATTTTCGCGGCCGACCGGAGGCGTTTCGCCGCGACTTGCAGACCTCGATCGACATCTTGCGATCTCGCTTCGGCCTGCCGGCAGTGACGTTCGCCTTCCCATACGGCCGTCCGGACATGGGATTCGTAAGCGACGAGCTGATCGCGGCCGCCCGGCAGACTGGTGTAACTTGTGCCCTCAGCACCGAGATGAAACTGAACAAACCGCAGAGCGATCCGTTTACCTGGGGACGCTTCAATGTTGACAGTTGGGACAACGCCTCGACACTGGCCGCAAAGCTCGACGGCTGGTACGGCTGGGCGCCGAAACTCGGCCGTGCTGCTAAGCGTTTGCTCTCCCATAAAAACCATAAAGCCGCGACCGTTGGTCGCGCCATGTCACACGATTATGTTACGCAAATACATTAAGGCGCGACCAACGCAAAGCGACTTTATAGTTTTTCCATAGAACCGAGTATCCGATGAGCGAACCGGCCGATGTTGTCGTGACAGAACCGCAGCCGCTAGGTGTGCGGTTGGCCGGACTGCTGCGTCAGGTTGCCGAAGCGGTCGCCGATCTGCCGACTCACAAAGGTGTGCTGTCGATATTCGACCAGGCGGTCGTCAGCGGCACGAACTTCGCCACCAGTGTAATCATCGGCCGGATGTGCTCGAAGGAAGAACTCGGCGTTTATTACCTTGCGTTCAGCATAGTGCTTTTAGTGCGAGGCATCCAGGAGCAGATCGTCTCGGCACCGTACATGATCTATTGCCATCGCCGCCGAGGCCGCGAGCTGGCCTCTTATACGGGAAGCACGCTGGTGCATCAGGCGATGATCTCGCTGTTGACGGTCATCGGGCTGCTGGGGCTGGTCGGCGTGCTGTCGCTAGGCGTCGGACCGGTTGCCCTGGCGCCGGCCGTCTGGGTGTTGCTCGGCGTGGTTCCGTTCCTGTTGCTTCGAGAATACCTGCGCCAGCTCTCGTTCGCCCATCTTCGCATCACTACGGCAATTGCAATCGACGTTGCCGTCGCCGCGTTGCAGTTGGGAAGCCTGGCGATGCTGGCATACGTCGGGTGGCTTTCGGTCGTTAGCGTTTATCTGGTAATCGGCGCCGCTTGTGCAATTGCATCTGCCGGATGGTTCGTCTCTAAGCGGCAACCGTTGCGGTTCGTCCGATCCAGGTTTTTTGCCGACTGGTTGTACAATTGGGTGTTCGGCAAGTGGGCGCTGGCCGGCCAGTTGGTCGGATGCGTTGCGCCGTACCTGATGCCTTGGGTCGTCGTGTTCGCATGCGGCGAAGCGGAAACCGGCGTGCTGGCCGCCTGCGCCACGCTCATCGGGCTGTCGAACATGTTCGTAACCGGGGTGGCGAACTATCTGACGCCGAAGGCGGCCGGCGCGTTCGCCCACGGCGGGGTAAAAGCATTGCAACGTGTGCTCTGGAAGACGGCAGGGCTGTTCATCGTCACCATCGGAGGGTTCTGCCTGCTGGTGTTTGTAGCTAGCGACCCGATCGCCGTGTTTATATATGGGGATAAATACTCCGGCGTCGGGCCGATTATGACGATCCTGGCGCTTGCCGCACTAGCAAGCAGCCTGGGGCTGACCGCCGGCAACGGTCTGTGGGCAATGGAGCGCCCGTCGTACAACTTCGGCGCCGACGTGTGTTCGCTTATCGTTACGCTTACCGCCGCATTTTGTTTGGCCGGACCGTACGGCGTGCTCGGCGTGGCGACGGCTGAGTTCGTCGGCATGTCCACCGGAACGATCGTACGCTGTTTTACACTTTTTAGGTTGATGAAAACTCCACAATGATCCAGACCCAACCAACCGCCGTCGAATTAGTTGCACCATCGGCAACCAGGCCGCTGCTGTGGCTTCTGATCGTACTGCTCGGGTCGATTTTCTTTGCCGCCGGGCACCAGTGGAACGTCTCGCTAAGTGAAACATTCAGCGCAGCAGCCGACGAAGCAGGGCAAACCGTGGCAGGCGGAGATACCATGCGGCGCGTGGCGTTCTCGACAATCGCGCTTATCGGCTTGTGCCTGCTCGTGTGCAAGGCACCAACTACCCGGGGACTGTCCCGATTTTCGCGCAGTGAAAATGGGACTGTCCCCTTCCAAAAGTGGCAACCATGGCTGGGCGCACTTGTAATTGCTTACCTGTCGTGGTGCCTGCTGAGTGTTATCTGGGCGGTGCATCCGTCACTTACGATAACTCGGCTGGCCGTGCTGGTTTTTTGCAGTATCGGTGCACTGGGTATAGCCCGACAACTGTCCGCCTGGGAAATTTGCCTGTTGGCCGTGGCGGTCACCGCGGCGTATATTGCTGTTGGTGTATGCACCGAGGTTACGCTGGGCGCATTCTGGCCGTTCTCGACCGATTACCGCTTTGCCGGCACGTTGCACCCGAACGCGCAGGGCGCCCTCTGTGCGGTTCTGTGCCTTGGGTCTTTTTGCTTGGCCGTCGAACAGCCGCGCCGCAGGGTGTGGCTTGTTGCGCTGTTTGTCGCCGGCTTGGCGATGCTGTTTCTTACCCGCTCCAGGACGTCGTTTGCGGCGCTGCTGGCGGCGATGCTCGCACTGTTGGCGCTACGTGGGTCGTGGCGAACCAAGGCGATAATCGGAATCGCGCTGCCTTGGGTTCTTTGTGCCTGTGTGCTTGTAATTTTGTTGTTCAGTATCCCTATAGGAGAAAAACTCACCGGTGCGGTGCTGATGGGCCGACAGGACGAGGCATTCTCGCTAAGCGGGCGGATGCCGCTTTGGGCCGAACTGATGCCGTACGTCCGAGATAACTTGATGCTCGGTTACGGCTACGACAGCTTTTGGACGCCGAAAAACGTGCAAGACATCTCGTCAGCCTTCGACTGGACGATACCCGACGCGCACAGTGCATACCTTGACATGGTGCTGGGCGTCGGGCTTATCGGCGCCGCGCTGGGGTTACTTGTGCTTGCCGGCGGAATTCGGGAATCGGCCGTGCGATACAAAGCGACAGGTAATGTTGGTTACGAGTTTATATTCTCACTGTTGGTCTACGGCGTGCTCGCCTCGTTGCTTGAGTCGAGCTTTGTGCTGATGACCAACTTTGTTTCTTTTGTAGCGGCATGTGGATTGGTGCACTTGGCGTTTTATCCTGAAGATACGTCAACGCGTTTTGTAGGGTGCGTGGCACGCACCAAAACCGATTT
>DAOWNK010000285.1 GCA_030642635.1 Pirellulales bacterium | reverse complement strand
CAAAAGCATGGCGCAAATCGCGTGCCATACGAGCACAAAAACCGGCTAGCAAATGTCGTACCGAACAGGATTGGGACAGGCGCGATTATTGACGAGGGTCGCTTTCACCAGCCAATAAGCGCGCCTGTCCCCCTTTCTCCTTCGCGGATTGTCAACTTGTCGCATGGTGATCAGCGACCAATGGTTGCGGCTTTACACCTATTTCAAAGTGCCGATTGATTTCGTCGAACCGATATCCGAACCCCGGCCCATGGATCGTGCTGGTGTGAATTCGGCCGTTGGTCAGGTCTTGCACGGAGAACGGCAGGGCGAGTTGGCTCGCCTTGGCGCCGATCACCAGTTCGGCGGATTGGCACATCTCGTTGGTGTCGGCCGTTAGCCACAGTTCGTTAATGCCGAGTTTTTGGTGTTCTTGCCGGGCTACGGTTGCAATCGAAAGCAGTCGATCCAGATCCCACTGCAAGTCGATTCCGCGAAGCTTTACCTTCAGGCAGTGCAACCCTTCGTAGCGAATCCACTGGTCAAGCGACACCGGCAGTCCATCGTCCGGGTCGTCGGAGGTTATCTCGCTTTCGGTGAGTTTATCCAAGCCGCCGATAAGATGAAAAGCGTCAATCCACTCGGGCATCGGCGAGAGATAATCGGCAATGTATCGCCCCTGGAACTCGGGACCCAACCACCTCGATAGATCGTGGTCCATGTGGTTCGCCCCGTAGCCGTCGTAGGTGTCGATACCGGCCGCTTTTCCGAAGGCGTCGTGCACTGCTGCGTCTACCGGCGAGGCGCAGACCAACGCCGCCAGGCGCGGCATCGGCTCGGCGACGGCTTCATCTTGCGAGATACGCTCTGCAAGCGGCGCCAACTCGGGTTCGATACTCCAGAACAGGTCGATCGGGTGTGCATACTCTGTTGTTTCGGCGGTTTTGCGACACCATGCGACAACCAGCTTGCGCATCAGTTCTTCGCGCACTTCGTGCGATACTTTCGAAGACGGCCACGACCAACCATCGGCCATGAATATCGCACCCCACCCGTCTGCCCGTCGGCCAAGCCGGTTCTCCACGGTTACTCGAACGTGACAATAGACGATCTCATCTATTACAACGCCGCCGAACTTCAGCGGCGTCCGCGATTTCTCGTGCGTAAAGAACGGCTCTACTTCAAATACGCGAATGTCTGTATTCATATTAAGTTGATAATAACCATTTCGGCAAGCAAACGCCACCCTGCGAAACCGGCGGCAGAGCCAAAGGCGATGCCACAGCAGTTCCGTAGCATTGCTTTGTCCAGAGGGAAGTCGGCAAAACAAGCTATAAAGCCGCGACCGGTGGTCGCGCCAATGCTGCTGGTAATTTAACATGGTAGGGCGCGACCACCGGTCGCGGCTTTATGGTTGTCTGAATTCCCGGACACTCTCAAATCGGCTCCAGCAGGAAATCGTCCACCTCAACGGAAGCTCCCTGCTGTAAGAAATTCACACACACCAGCAGCCGAGTCTTGCCGCGACGCTTCAGCACCGTGCCTTCCAGACCCGCAAACGAGCCGTGACGGACCCGAACCTGATCGCCTGGAACCAGCCGGCTCTCGACCGTCAACGGGGCGTCGGTGGCGATCAATTGGCGAAATTGCCGCAGGTCGTGAAGAAATAGCTCGGGGTTATCGACCGGGAGCACCCGCGATATGCGGTTGGTCGTCAGGATGCGGGCACGCTCTTCCTCGGAGCCGTACAAAAACACGTAACCCGCAAAAAGAGGTATAAACGACGAACGCCGACGGCCACGATTGACCGATTCTTTCTTAACAAGCGGCAGATAGAACGGTATTTCGTATCCCAGCAGGTTGCGAGAAACCGCCTTTTCCTGCCTTGCTTTGGTATAAAGTACCCACCAGCGGCGATCTGACGGCTCGGCGGCCAGTTCGTCCAGCAGTGTTTCCGGATAAATGCTCGTCTGTTCACGAAGAATGGGCATATTGGTATTATATACTATTATAGGGATTAGGGATTAGGAATTGGAAGCCGACCTTCCACCTCAACTCTAATCCCCAATCCCTTTCTTCCAAAGCACGGAGCACCAAACATGTGTGGAATCGTCGGATACATCGGACCTCGTGAGGCATCCGAGTTCCTCGTCGGGGGACTCCGCCGCCTGGAATATCGTGGCTACGACAGCTCCGGTGTGGCGACCATCACGCCGGAGGAAGAACTAACGGTCGTCAAAACGGCCGGACGGATCGAACGACTGGAGGCCAAGCTGGCCGACACGCCGGCAGAGGGCCGGATCGGCATCGGGCATACACGCTGGGCCACTCACGGAGCGCCAAGCGACGAAAACGCTCATCCGCACCTCGGCGACGACGGCACTCTGGCGGTGGTGCACAACGGGGTGATCGAAAACTTCCAGATCGTTAAACAGCGACTCCAAACTGAGGGCTACAGCTTCCAATCGGATACCGATACCGAGGTCATCGCGCACCTGATCGACAGTTGTCTTAGGCAACAAGGGGAGGTCGACGACATGGCGGCCGTTGTGTATGAGCCGTTGGTCAGTGCCGTGCAACTCGCTTTGGCCCAACTCCAAGGCACCTACGGGCTGGTGATTGTATTCCGCGACTGGCCGGACGTGCTGATAGCCGCTCGGTTGGGCAGCCCGCTTATCATCGGCGTCGGTCCGGACGAGCACTTCATCGCCAGCGACGCCTCGCCGCTCGCCGGCTACACCGACAAGATCGTCTACCTGGCCGACAACGAGTTGGCGGTGGTCACGGCCGATTCGCTTCGGGTGATCCACCGCGACCAGGGGCACATCAGCCACCAGGTCCACGTGTTGGAGATCGAGGCCGGCGACGTCGACCTGGGTGGGTTCGACCACTACATGCTCAAGGAGATTTTCGAGCAGCCCGAGTCGATCGCCAACGCCATGCGCGGCCGGCTCGACATGGACGCTGCGACGGCCAAGTTCGGCGGGTTCAACCTCACCGCACAGCAGCTACGCAGTGTCGAACGGTTCCTGCTTACCGCCTGCGGCACAAGCTGGCACGCCGCGCTGGTCGGCGAGTACCAGATCGAGGCCATGTCCCGGCTGCCGGTTGAAGTAGAGTACGCCAGCGAGCTGCGATACCGCAACCCGCCGATGGACAACCACACGTTGGTATTCGCCATCACCCAAAGCGGCGAGACGGCCGACACGCTGGCTGCGCTTAAAGAGATGCAGCGGAAGGGCTGCCCGACGCTGGGCATCTGCAACGTGGTCGGCAGCACAATTGCCCAGGAGTCGGACGGCGGGTTTTACCTGCGTGCCGGGCCGGAGATCGGCGTGGCATCGACCAAGGCGTTCACCTCGCAGTGCACCGTGCTGGCGATGCTTGCCCTTTACTTCGGGCGGTTGCGGCACCTGGGCTTTACTACCGGCATGAGGATCATCGAGGAGTTGCAGGAGTTGCCCGACCGGGTTCGCCAGGCGCTTCAGACCAACGACGATATGCGACGGATCGCCGGCAAGTACGCCGAGTGCAACAACTTTTTGTACCTTGGCCGTCAGATCAATTTCCCGGCGGCCTTGGAAGGCGCGTTGAAGCTGAAGGAGATCAGCTACATCCACGCCGAGGGCTACCCGGCCGCCGAGATGAAACACGGCCCGATCGCGCTGGTCGAGGGGAACACACCCAGCGTGTTCCTGATGCCGAAGGGGCCGATCTACGACAAGGTGATGGCGAATATCCAGGAGATCAAGGCACGCGGCGGGCCGGTGATTGCAGTTGTCGGCCAGGGCGACACCGAAGCGGCCAAGCTGGCCGACGACGTGGTCGAGGTGCCCAACGTCGAGGAGTTCCTCCAGCCGATAGTAATGAGCATTCCGCTGCAACTTTTCGCTTACCACATGGCAGTTGCCCGTGGCTGCGATGT
>DAOWNK010000191.1 GCA_030642635.1 Pirellulales bacterium | reverse complement strand
GGAGAGAGGAGAGAAGAGAGAGGAGAGAGGAGATGCCACCTAACCTCTGGCCCCCAGCCCCTAGCCCCTAGCCTCCAGCAACTCATCGACCATTCCCTGAACGTCATCGGCCGTGTTCGTAAGCCGGGTGAGCCAAAGCGAGTGAAACATGTCGGTCGAATCGAACAACTCGCCGTTGAAACATGAAAGGATCGCCGTGGCAATCTGACGGTTCAAGTTGGCGTTGGGGCTTCTCGGAGAAAGTCCTTTCCGGAACGATGCCCGAAGCGAGGCCATCACCATCGGGAAAAAGGGGTCAGGTACATTTTGTGCGAAGCACCCTTCGGGCCGTTCCGGCAAAATGTACCTGACCCCTTTTTCCGCTCGATAATGCAAATCCTCGGCGAAATCCCTTGCACGAGCCGGCTCGACGGCAAACTCGACAACATCGTCCAGTCCGGTCAGGTAGCCGATCAACAAGTCACTCCAGCGTTCGGTGCGGCGGCGGAGGCGGTCGAGCTTCATCGCAGCCTCGGCCTTGATCCCCGGGCGGTGAACCAGTAACGTCAACACGCGATTCCGGGCCTCGAGGTGTCCGACAAACACGCTGCGGGCAACCGGCCCGGCCGACTCCGTGCCGTGACGACGGTCGAAAGCGCACATCACCGCCGTCCATACCCGGGCAAGGACCTCGCCGGTGATTATCTCCTCGATTACGCCGCGGACCGCCGGGCGTCTACGTGCACCGGTAGAGTCTGCACTCGTTGTAAACTGCTTCAGGCTCCGGCTCCAACTGTCCAGCCGGCACTTCGACGCGGTCCAATACTGCTCGATGCCGGCGGTCGAAAGTTGCCGGGGCTGGCGCACCAACACCGGTCCGTGTGCAGCGACGGCGGCGGCCAGTTCGACGAGTTCACGAGCGTGCATGGTGTAGTGAGTAAGTAATCGGTGGTCAGTGACAAACCGCCAGCCGGGAGAGCCTGAGGGGACCAAGGCTCTTCCGGGGGGCAGTTGTATTTAGCCCGCCGTGAATACACGGCGGGCAAATCTGGTAAGTGTTTCACGCTAGCCCCGGGTGTATTCACCCGGGGCTAAATAACAGAGCAAACCGGGTGCCGAAGCGCCGCCGCCTTTGGTAAGACCGGCGACAATCGACGTAAGAGGTTACCCGACAATAACTTACAGCAAATCGACCGGGCAGGCGTCGGGTCGTGTTCACGTGGCCGATGTTGCCTAAAAGCAACATGCTGCGTTCGACCGGTGCAACATATTCACTCGAAGATAAGATACCCGAACCCTTTGCCCATTACAGACGTTGATGCAGGTGTGCTCCAGCTTTGCAGTCCGACGCCCGGTATGGTCCGATGGATGCCGACGGCCCAAACCGTGCGCACGTCGGGGCGGCGGCCGGTGAGCTGTTCCAGCGGCACGGCGGCCTCGGCGGTCCATCGGCCCTCGGCACTCGCTGCGGCGACGAACCATGTGGGGTTCCAGGTCTTGTCGCCCCAGCAGTCCTCGCCGGTCCAGCCGCGATGGTCGATTGTCAGACGATAGTACGTAACGAAGTCGCGGTCCAGGTCGAGGAACACGTCTATGCGGTCGTGTGCCGATAGGTCTGCATCTCGCGGCCTTGGTCCGTCGGTCGATTCGTACTTCACTCCTTCCGCACAACGGCAGTTTACTGCGATGTACAAAAACTCGGCGTCGTAGGCGAGCATTACCAGGCCGGGACATTTACTGTTGTCGTCGTACCCGACGTTTTTCAACACGGCAGGTTTTGCCCGCCGCCAAAGTTCGTCGTCGAGTTTTCCATCCAGTCGCGGTTTCGCTCCGGAGGACACACACGGCAAGATCGGCTTTGGCGGTATGCCGCGCGGCTCGGCCAGCCACTGTTCACCCCGGGCACACGCCCACCATGTGTCGCGAGTAGTGCTGCGGCTTTTTGCCAAATAGAACCGTTCGGCCTGGTGTGGGAACCCCTGCCGGCGATGCGCCACGGCCAACGGGAACCGCAAGACCGGCTCGGCGAACAACTCGGGCCGGGTCTGCTCGATCTGCTTGGCGAACTGCGCCGCTCGGCCCGCACGGTCTTCCACACGCGACATGTCGATCGACATCGCCGAAGTCTGCCCGACAACGTATCGCTGTGCGCCTTGGATTCGCCATGCCGACTCGCCGCCGGCGTAGTATTGCACCAGCCAGAGCAGGGCGGGGCGCGCCAGCGGATGATCGGGATACCGATCGGGGAGCAACTCGAACAACTCGGCGGCCAGCGGCCAGCGGCCGGCGTTATGGTACTGCCGGGCAAGCTGGTAGAGCAACCGCCCGGCGCTGTCGGGGCCGAGTCCGCGTGTGATCGTATCGGCCTGTGCCAGCAGCTTCGCGCCGGCCGCGGGGTCCTTTTCGGCTTCTTTTAGGATTGCCTGCATGTTCCGCCGCAACTGGGCGGTGCGCCGCAGGCGGTCCAGCCCATCGGCCGGCGGCTCCAGCAGTCGGCGTCTGGCTTCTCCGCCGGGGTGAAGTATGATGCCGGCGAAAAAGTTGCGCCGGCCGCGATCCTGCGGCAACCGGTTCACCAGCAATCGGAACCCGAGCCAGCGCGGCACGACAGTGAACCGATCCTCCAGCAGTCCGCGCGGCCCGGCGGCCAGATCGGCCAGCGAGCAACCCAGCCGTGCGGCCAGCTTGGCCGTGGTCAATTCGGTCGGCCCGCGCTGTGGTGGAGGCAATGTCGCATAGACTTTTTTCACCTGCCATGGCTCCAGGCCGGCGTGGGTAATCTGGCCCGGCAGACAGGTGGCGTCCGCCGAATCGTCGATCGCCCGGAGCACCACCTGGTTGACGACGTGCCCGAGCGGGTCGGCGCCGCGAGGACTGGCGTCGTGCGTGACGATCACGTCCGGCCGCCATAGCCGAATCTGCCGGACCAGGTGTCGGTGCAACTGGTCGAGTCCCCGGGCGTCGTTCGCACGATCCCACAGTTCAACGATTTGCTCGGCGCCCAACCCAAGTCCGGCCTGGTGCAATGGAAATCGCCATGCAGCGTGCGTGTCGCTGGCGCCGACGGCGACGACGGCCTCGTGCAGGCGATCGTCAGTTGGCGAGCGGCCGGCCGGTGTAGTTTTGGGATCGTGTCGGCCTAGCACCTCTACTACGCCTAAGTATCCTTCGTTGCCGGAAAGATGTGCGAACAGCTCCAGCGGCACGTCGGTCGGTTCGCCGAATATGCCCATCAGCGCGGCGCGCCGGCCGCCCGAGCGTTGGAGTTGCCAGGTCTGCCCGCCGTCGTCGGTGGTGATGATGGCGCCAAGCGCCCCGACTGCCCAGCCGTGACGTTGATCGACGAACGTCATGGCGTACAGCGGCACGTTCGTACCGGTGGCCGTGGCGGTCCAGGTCCGGCCGGCGTCGGCGGTATGAAACACCCTGGAGCCGGGCACGCCGGCGACCCAGCAATTCGGCCCGAGTACGGCCATCGCGGCGAAGTCGAAGTGCCGAGCCATGCCGTCGGGCAGTTCGCCCCGCGGAGTCTGCCAGCTTGCACCCAGGTCGGCGGTAGTCATTATCAGCCCGCCGTCGCCGATCAGCCATCCGTATACCGGTGCGATCAGCTTCAGGCACGTAAGGTTCCTCAGTCCAAAACCTTCGATGCGCGTCGGCCGGACCCCACCGCGCTGGACCATGGCGACCGCACCGTCGCGTCCGGCCAGTGCACCGGTGTATGTGTCTAGAAAATCCCCGGCCAGCCATGCGATCATTTTCTCGCCGGCCAGCGGTTGCCAGCTTCGGCCGCCGTCGCCGGTGGTGAACACCCCGGTCGGATACATTGCCGACGGGCATCCGACCGCCCAGCCGTGCTTGGCGTCGAGCATCCCGATCTGCTTAAGCGCCGGCAGCAGCGTGTTTCGGTCGCGGCGCCAGTGCCGGCCGCCGTCGTCGGTCCGCAGCAGCACGCCGGAGCTGGAGTGAGTGTATGGGTGCGAGAACCCGCCGGCGGCCCAACCGGTCCGCTCGTCGATGAAACAGACCGACTCCAGCGGGCAGGTGACCCCTGAGCGTTGCAAGCGCCAGCGTCGGCCGCCGTCGTCGGTGCACCATACGGTCCCACGGTCGCCGACGGCCCAGCCGTGCTGCAGGTCGACGAAGCAGACGTCGGCCAGCCGTGCGTCGTTGCGCACGGCGTCGCAGTCCATCCACCCGGCTTGGAATGACACAAGCAGTGCCAAGGCAATGTAACCGGTCACCGGGATGTCTCCGTTTAATCTTCACTCGGCAGAGTGATTTTGAAATCCTGTCGGAACGCGACGTCGAAGTCGTAAACGTCGTTGAAATCTTCGCGCCGGTCGTGCGAGGTTTTGCGCATCTGGCCGATGCGGATCAGGTTAAAGACGATCTCGCCGAAGTCGCCGGTTTTATGTATTCCCCAATTTCCCAACACGGTCTTTGCCATGTAGCCGTACTGACTGAGCGCGAACAGCCGTGCGGCCTCGCAGAGTTCCTGCCCGGAGATGTGTTGCTCGGCGGTGTGTTCTTCCTCCTCCTCGGTTTCCTGAAACGGCTCGCCGGCGCGCTGGGCGCCCATCTCGATCACTTCCTGTGCAAAGCGGAGTGCATCGAAGACAAACACGTAAGCCTCGAACGGATATCGGTCATCCTGTCGGAGCAACTCAGAGATCGGGTGTGAAGGATCGGTCATTTTGGTATGGCGTTTGAGATTGGAATTCAGCGTCTTGTTCGTAGGTTTCGTACTCGTACCGAAGGCAGCACTTCAGCCGTCCGCACCGGCCGGAGATTTTCGTCGGATCGAGCGTGGCCTTTTGCAGCTTGGCCATCTTCATAGAGACCGGCGGCATTTGTATCAGGTGGGTGTTGCAGCAGACAGGGTTGCCGCAATCGCCGTAATCGGCCAGCAGCTTGGCTTCGTCGCGGACCCCGATCTGCCGCATCTCGATCCTGGTCTGGAACTCACTGGCGAGTTGCCGGACCAACTCGCGGAAATCTACCCGGCTTTCGGATAGATAATAAACGACGATCCGCTCGCCGCCGAAAATGTGATCCATGTCGATCAGCGTCATTTGCAACCCCAGCCGCTCGACGTATTGCCGGCATGTTTTGATCTCCTCGTGTGTCCGGTCCTTAATCTGCGCAAGCTCGCGTGAATCGTCCCGGGTCATCTTGCGGAGTATTTGACCCTCGGTCGGCTCGGTCAGGTACGAGACGGCGTACCGGTCGGCTTCGCACAGCACCTCGCCGGCTTCCAGCCCACGGTCGGTTCGGGCGATGACCTTATCTCCACGGCGATACTCCAGACCGCCTTCGGCCGTAAAGACCCCAAGGAACCGCATCGAACCGTATCGAACAACATAGTCAGACATGCGATACAGTATATCTGGGGAAGGGCGAAGGGGGAAGGGAGAAGGGAGAAGAGCTATCAACAGTCAGCTATCAGCAGTCAGCTTTCAAAACGCCCCCGGACTGCGGTCCGGGGGATGGAATGGGGAAGGGCGAAGGGCGAAGGGCGAAAACTGACCACTGACCACCGATAGCTGAAAGCTGATAGCTCTTACCTCAAATAATCCGCCTCGATGTGATACGGCACTCCGCCGGGTGCGTTCGGGTCTACACGAAATCGCCCGCCAAGGCGGATAAGATGGGTAGTGTAATCGGTCGTCAGGTCGCCGGAGAGCGTAATGCGGATCATCTCGGTCGGCTTGAGTTTTGGGTTGCAGAACGGACAGTTTGCCAACGCCGGGCAAAGGATAAACCCCTTTAGGCCGACTTGCTGACGAGTCGGAGAAATATAGCCGGTGATGAACACTTTTTTGTCCTGGTTCACGGTCGGTTGCAAGTCGTAAACCGCCGGTGGAACCCGCTCGCCGGCGACGTTCGGGTCGGGCTGGAGCATCTCGTATGTGATACGCTTGTAGCCGTAAGGGACCTCTTTCACTCTGGCGAAGATGAGCACGCCGTAGCCGAGCGTCCAAAAAATCACCGACAGCCACACGCCGGCCCTGGCCATCGACATGCCGGTCAGCTCGTTCGGCGCACGGCGAATCCGCCGCACGGCCATGGCGCCCGAGACGATCCCCACGATCGGCGCCAGTGCAAAAAACCAATTAACAACCGTCAAGAACGAAGCCAACCCGCAAACCAGGCTTATTACAGCCGCTCGGCTTAGTGCGCGATATCGTACGTGTTGTTCTTGCATAAGATCGAGTTATTCAACAATACGCCGAGTGGCTGGCGACAGAGCCGAAGGCGATGCCCCAGCAGTTCAGGGACACCGCTTCGCTTTGCCCCGGCCACCCCAATCCCCAATCCCCAATCCCCAATCCCCAAT
>DAOWNK010000241.1 GCA_030642635.1 Pirellulales bacterium | reverse complement strand
ACGGAGACGAAATCATACATTTTCGTGCTTAAAGAAAACGGCATTTTCCCGAGAAATCAATTTATTCACAAACTCTCAGTGGTCTTGCTGCCGAACGGGGAGTTGTTGGCCTCTTTCGATTTGGGTCAAGCCGCGGAAAGCCTTGATTACCGGACCTACCTGTCCCGCTCCAAAGACGATGGTAAGACCTGGAGCCCCCCGAGCCGGTTGTTTGAGGACACGGTGACGCGGCCTTCGACCCACTCGGTCCGACTGAGCTGCATGGCCGACGGTACCCTGCTGGGGTTCGGCGGTCGCTTTTATCGTGACGATCCTGAAAAGGGGCTCGTTAACCGCGACAACCTGGGCTATGTGCCGATGGACCTGATTCTGCTGAAGAGCCGTGACGGCGGGCAAACGTGGGAGGGACCCACTACGATTGACTTGCCGCTGGTAGGACCACCGTTTGAGATCTGCCATCGGATCATCGAACTGTCCGACGGACGCTGGCTCGCCCCGACCGCTACATGGAAAAGCTGGGACGGCCAGGCGCCCAACGGAATGAAGGCCATCGCGCTGGTCTCCCGCGACCAGGGCCGGACGTGGTCTGAGTATCTCACGGTTATGGACGGCTACGACCGGGGCATCATTCATTGGGAGCAGTCGATCGCCCAGCTTCGCGATGGCCGTCTGATCGCGGTGCAACTTCCCAACGGTGACGTGCTGGCCGTATTCTGGTGCTGCGAGGACTCGGTCAACAATATCCGATGGCTGCGGATCCGGATCAATCGGCAAAAGTCGATGTAACGCCGGCGGTACAAGTTCGGAAAGGAAAATACCTATGGACCACAGTAAAGTCGAGGATTTTAAGAATCGTGTCCAAGGACCTATCGTCCCCTTGACGACACCCATCAACTGCGACGATTCAGTGGATTACGACGGGCTGGCCGACTTCCTCAAAGAAAAAAGTATCCTGTAAAATGCAGCAGCACTACAAGATTTCATGACCAAGAAGACCATCAGCCGAAATGCCGGCGATAACAAATACCTTCACAAAGATTTTCACGGTGCATTGAGTGTGGGGATCGATTATGTGCACAGGAATTACGGCGCGAGCGAGTTGTTCAAGTTCCTCGAATCCCGTGGTGGGCGCGAGGCCGTCGAGGATTTCTGGAATTATCTTTCCGACGAGTTTTTGGGAAACCTTCGCACAGAGGTCGAACAGCACGGGTTGCGCGGCTGCTGGCTGTATTGGAACCACACGCTGAACGAGGAGGCCGCCGATTTCACCATGGAACTGGACGAGACGGCCGGCCGGTTCAAGATCGTTATGCACCATTGCCCCTCGATGGGCAAACTCTTGGAAAACAAGCATATCGAGCCGTACCACGATTACTGCCGGCATTGCGACGTACTGTACCGGCGAGTTCTCGAACCGCTCGGCTACGAGTTCAAGATCGATCTGTCGGACTGCCGCAGGGCAAGGTGCGCGGTTATCATTAACTCCTGTGCAGGTGACATCAAACCATAAAGCCGCTTGCGGCTTAGCAGTATTGCCCATCCATCCGCGACCAGTGGTCGCGGTTTTACAGTTAATGGGAAACAATTTATGAGTGATAAACGAACCATTACAATTCGGTTCCTTCTTGCGATCGCGTTTGTCATGTCGGTTGCTTTGTATGATTCGGCTCGAGCCGAGGAGGAGCCAAACGAGGTTTCCAAAGAGCTGCGCGGCAAGACGGTGGGCGTATTACGGCAAACGTTGGAACACCAGCATCGTTGGGTCAAAGTTCACGCGGCGGAGAGTTTGGCCAAGCTCGGCTACACGATTCGCCGGCAGGGCGACGAGCAATTCGAGCGCGCCGCACGGCCCGATACCGGTCTGTCGGCGATGTTCACCAGGTGGGTACTGGCGAATTCCGGCGATGAAGAGGCGATCTTGCGATTGGCCGAGCCGTTGGAATCCGACGATACGGACACCCGTAAAATCGCCGCGTACGCACTGCGCCATCTGCCGAGCGTTCCGCCGGCCGTGTGCGAAAAACTGGCGACCGCAGCTCAGCGCGTACGTCGGCGTAGTCGAAGGCAACCTCTTGGAAATCTCTTACAAGGTCGTCAGCCTGCTTACCGCGCCGCTGTTCGGGCTGTTCTTCATGGCCATGTTCGTCCGCTGGGCCACAGGGTTTGGAACGATTGTCGGCGCGGCGTTCGGCCTGGCCACCGTCGTGGCCGTCAACTTTTGGGAAGAGATGACCGGCACAAAGGGCATCAGCTTTCTCTGGGCAATGCCGCTGGGGCTTTTTGTACAAGTCCTCGTCGGGTCGATCGCCAGCCTTGTGCCGGTCGGCTCCGCTTCCGCGTCGTGCAAGCACGACGGCCAAATAAATATCAGCATACAAAAGCGGCAGATTCGAACCTGGGGTTAATCCCCGGTGTAAGGTATCAGCGCCATGAACCTGGCGCGCTTGATTGCTCTGGAGACGGCATGTTGGCTGGCGGCCGCACAGCCGGTTTTGCGACGCGCGACGATCTTGCCCTGCCGATTGGTGAGTTTTTTCAGTAAATCCAGGTCTTTGTAATCGACGTACATAGGGCGTGGACGCTGCCCATCGACGTAGATAGGATCCTTCTTCTTTATGTGAATTTTCGACTTGTTGGCCCGTCGCTTGTTGGGCCGGTTAAACTGCATTCGTCTCGCCATAAATGTTTCCTTGTGATTTGTTCCTAGACCGACATGTTCGGGTGGCAACTCACCTGACCATCGGCAATTATAGCTAAACCAATAAATATAGCAGAAATCGACTGTACGACAACCCTCAGTTTATACCAAGAAACCGTCAGAGTTCAATGTGCGGAAGTTGTTTGGTATTATGGGGTTGCGTTGTTTGGATGGTAAACATTCGCCCAACCCGTCAAAAGCTGTTCGTAGTGACCGCATTCATGCGGTCTTTTCCGTAATTCGGACGGACAGCCCCGATAAATCGGGGCACTACAAACTCTCGACCGTTGTTGCGTCGTTGCCGTCCTGAGTGAAGATACCAAACGGCACGGGGATGGGGCGCTCGATGAAGTTTGACAACTTACTTGCCCGCATGGGATGTTGCAACGTGCGGACCGCTTTGGTCTCTATCTGGCGGACTCGCTCCCGGGTGATCGAAAATATCTTGCCGACCTCTTCCAGCGTGTAGGCGCACCCGTCGGCCAATCCGTACCGCAGGCGGATGATCTCGCGCTCGCGATAGTCCAAATCTTCAAGTACGTCGGCGATCCGCGACTTCAGCGCGTCGCGGTTGATATCCACCAGCGGGTCGTCTTCGCGGTAGTCTTCGATAAACTCGCCGAAGTATGTATCGTCGTGCCCGCCGACCGGCTGATCGAGCGAGAGCGGTTGGTGCGACATCCGCACGGCACGGGTGATTTCGTTAACCGACATCCCGGCTGCTTCGGCCGTTTCTTCCAGCGAAGGCTCGATGCCGTTTTCTTGAATAAGTTCTCTGGCGGTGGTGCGCACCCGGCCCATGGTCTCGATCATGTGTACCGGCACCCGGATGGTTCGGCTTTGGTCGGCAATCGCCCGTGTAATGGCCTGGCGAATCCACCATGTTGCGTAGGTAGAGAACTTGTACCCTCGTGCGTGCTCGAACTTGTCGGCCGCACGCATAAGTCCGGTATTACCCTCCTGGATCAGGTCGAGGAAGCTCAGGCCACGATTGCGATATCGTTTGGCTATGGAGACGACCAGCCGAAGGTTGCCGACCGACAGGTCGCGCTTGGCGGCTTCGTACTGCCGGAGCAATTCGGCGGTTCTGGCGATGCGGCGGTTGAGCGTTGTCGGGCTTTCCTGCGTCACATGCATCAGGTAGCACAGTTCTTTGCGTACCTCGGCGCGACGGTTGTTGGCGTCGGACTGATTTTGCAGTTCGTTCATCCGGCCGGAAATCTCGCTGAGCTTATCGAGAATCGGCTGCAATCGCTGTGTCCTAATCCCCAGTTCCTCAATGAGTCGAACCGCTTTGCTGCGTCTGACGACCAGCCGTCGCCAGGCTTCGCGGCGCTGTTTCATCGACCGGCGTTTGTTAATGGCGATTACGAAGTCCTGCTTGTTGCGCCACACCAGGTGTTTTAACGTCTTTAGGTTCGGCACGAGCAATTTCAGCAGTCGGCGTTTCTCGCGGATGTTGACGACCGAGACCTCGATTGTACGATCCAGCCGCAGCTTGCCGTCGCGGATGTTCTCCAGCAAACCGATCGCCGAGAGCAAAACGTAATCGGTAGCCAATATGCTGTGCCGGAATTGCCTCCTGGTATGCTCGATTTGCTTTGCACCGGCCACTTCGTCCTTGCGCGTCGGCATCGGAATCTCGCCCATCTGCATCAGATAAATCCGCACCGGGTCGTCGATCCGATCATCTTCGCCGGTGTGCTCGACGTTGTACTCATGGTATTCGTCGTCGACGTGGTCGTTCTCGTCCAACCGGTCCTCGACGGCAGTAGCCGTGCCGTTGCCGGCAGCAACGTCTTGAAGACGTCGGGCGTTTGTATTGTGAACAGAAGTCTTACGTCGAGCCGGCTTACGAGTGGATTTCGGCAAGGTGCTGTCCTCGATAGAGTGGGTTTAAGAGTTGTCAGTAGTCAGCTATCAGCCGTCAGCTGACTGCTGATAGCTCAAAGAGCATTTCGGGTGCCAATGCTTGCAACGAGAGTGGCAGCGGTGGCGTAAGCCGTTACCGGTCAACAACTTACGTTTCCCGGCACCATGATGAATGTCCTATCAGACGATGTGGCACGTTCCTTTTGCTCATCATTCCGCCGTGCGGTGTGTTGCATTTTGGAAACGTGCGAAGCACCTTAATCCATGTAACACTTCAGCCATTTGAGATT
>DAOWNK010000358.1 GCA_030642635.1 Pirellulales bacterium | reverse complement strand
TCGTGGTCCATGTGGTTCGCCCCGTAGCCGTCGTAGGTGTCGATACCGGCCGCTTTTCCGAAGGCGTCGTGCACTGCTGCGTCCACCGGCGAGGCACAGACCAACGCCGCCAAGCGCGGCATCGGCTCGGCGGCGGCTTCATTTTGCGAGATACGCTCTGCAAGCGGCACCAACTCGGGTTCGATACTCCAGAACAGGTCGATCGGGTGTGCATACTCCGTCGTTTCGGCAGTCTTGCGACACCATGCGACAACCAGCTTGCGCATCAGTTCTTCACGCACTTCGTGCGATCCTTTCGAAGACGGCCACGACCAACCATCGGCCATGAATATCGCACCCCATCCGTCGGCCCGCCGGCCAAGCCGGTTTTCCACGGCCACTCGAACGTGGCAATAGATGATATCGTCCATTACCACGCCGCCGAACTTCAGCGGCGTCCGCGATTTCTCGTGCGTAAAGAACGGTTCTACTTCCAATACGCGAATGTCGGTGTCCATGTGAATTACCTCGTGTAGTTGCCGTAGTTTTTCATATTTTCCAAGGTGCTCGCATCGGCCGGCCGAGCATGGCGTTTGCTTCGTCGTCATTGACGAATTGTTCCTTCTCCGGGTCCCACTGTAGTTTTCGCATCAACTGCAGCGAGATGTTTCCCATGTGGCAGATGCTCGCCGTACGGTGGCCGATTTCGACCGGTTCGATCGGCTCCTGGCGACTCTTGACACAATCGAGGAAGTTCCGAACGTGGTCGCCATAATAATTTCCAGGTGCGTCATGCGTGCGATTCGGATTGCTTTTCGGCAGATGGATTTCGTCCGGGCCGATTTTCGAGGTCAGCAGTGACTCGGGATGGGTTTTCAATCCTCTAGAATTGAAATGAACCCAACCTTCAGTGCCTTCAAAATGTGTGCCGCCTCCACCGGTGCTCTGGCAAATCAACTCGACTCCGTTGGCGTATTTGGCGCGGAATTTCGATGTAAGCGCCGTCGTGAACAGGCTCCCCTTGGGCGGCCACTCCGCCTCCAGCCCTTCGACCTCGACCGGCCCGGTCAGACTCGTGCCGTTACCCCATTGGGCAACATCGATGGCATGTGCCCCGATGTTGGTGATTTGCCCACCGGAATAATCGAAATTGAAGCGGAATTTGTAAATGCAGCGGAGCTCATGGTAAGGCACCATGGGTGCGGGTCCCAGCCACATGTCGTAGTCGAATCCTTCGGGCACGGGCATCGGCTTCCAGCCCGGGCCGGGGCCTTTTTTGTTGTTGGTTGCGTTGTACGCCCGGATAGTCTTTAGCCGGCCGATGCGCCCGTTGCGGACCAGTTCGCAGGCGAAGCGGGCAGCCGCGCTCGATCGATATTGGCTCCCGGTTTGAAGAATCCGCTTGTACTTCCGCACCGCTTTGACCATCTCCTTGCCCTCGTCGATGGCCAACGTGAGCGGCTTCTGGCAGAAGATATCCTTGCCTGCCTCTGCCGCCATGATCGTCATTACGGCGTGCCAGTGGTCGGGAGCCACAATGGCCACAACGTCGATGTCGTCGCGGTCGATTATCTTGCGAAAATCGTTGTATGCGTCGACCCCATTATACTTGCCGGTTCCCTTCTTTTTGGCATAGTACTCATTGGCGACTTTCTGTGCTGGTTCGCGCCCCATGAACAGTTTTTCGTTTCGGTAGCCGTAGCTGCCGGTGTTAACGTCGCAAACAGCCATTATCTGGACGTCGCCGTTGTGCATGAATAGCCTCATGTCGGGAATCCCCCGAGTGCCCGTGCCGATAACGCCCACGTTGATTCGATTGCTCGGAGCGTTGGCACCAAACACAGACGCGGGCACAAGCCACGGCGAGCCGAGTGCCGCCGATGCCATACCGGCAGCCTTTAGAAAATCACGACGAGTTGTATGATTTTTTGGCTCTTCCGTTTTTAATTGCGAAGTCCGCACTTTTCGAGGGGTTGAGCTTTAGGGTTCAGAGGCCTCGATCCTCAACAACGAATGCTTGCTAACAGCTAGCATAAACTTACAAATACCATGTCCGGTCCGGCCGTGTCAACAGGCAGGATCGAAAATT
>DAOWNK010000250.1 GCA_030642635.1 Pirellulales bacterium | reverse complement strand
GCACGCTTTTGGACAATACCTCTACGAGAGATTCGACAACGATGATGTGGAGACATTCAAAAAGGCTTACATCATGAAGAAGCGCACCTTCAAAAGCTGGGAGGACATCGACTACGGCAAGTGGGGACTGCCACCGGCCAGCGAGGTCCCTTATGTCGCTGCTTCTCCGAAGAACTTCACGCTGGAAATAGAAGAGGGCGATGTTGCCGTGACTGCGGTGCTGAAAGCCCACGCAAGTCGGGCCGTGCCGCATGCGGTAACTGTTAAGTTGACGCTCTATCAAAACCGGCCTTTTGCCGATCTTCAGTGGGGTGTTACGAACAAGAAGCCCGAAACATGGCCGGAAGCGGGCTGGATTTGCCTTCCGCTTAAGGTAGATAAGCCGTCATTCCAGCTTGGGCGGCTTGGATCGATCATTGATCCGGCAAAGGACATCGTCCGCGGTTCCAATCGCCACCTTCTTTGCCTCAGCAACGGCATGACGGTTATCGACCCGAACGGTGCCGGCGTGGGGCTGTGTCCAACGGATTCGCCGTGTGTCAGTCTTGAGCAACCCGGGATGTGGCGTTATTCCCGCGATTTCGTTCCAAGCAAACCCTTGGTCTACATCAATCTCTTCAACAACCAATGGAGCACCAATTTCCGAACGTGGAACAGTGGCTCGTGGACGTCACGCGTACGGCTATGGGCGATCGACAAATATGATGCGCAGCGCGGGCTCATCACGCCATCGTATGAAGCGAGAATCCCATTACAGGCAGCAACATTTGACGGACCGGCTGGAACGTTGCCCACCTCGCAAGACGGCTTGAAACTGTCACGCATGGGTGTGTTGGTAACGGCGTTTGGTCCCAATCCCGATGGCAACGGTATCATGCTGCGACTGTGGGAGCAGACCGGCGACAACAAACCCTGCCGGGTACACCTGCCTGAAGGCTTAGGAATCACTCGCGTTCACCCGTGCGACCTGCGCGGCCGACCCATCGGCGAAGCGATTCTGGTGCGAGGCGGACACTTCACGATAACTTGCAGACCGTACGCGCCAGTGAGCCTTTTGCTAACTCCCGGCAAAAACGGAAAATAAACAGCCCTTTCTACCCTCCCCTTTTTCACCCCTCATAAGTGGAGAACCCAAAGATGACATTCTTAATGGTAGCAGTCAGCTCGATAGTGTTGAGTTTGAGCGTAGCGGCGCGATCGGGCGAGAATATGGTGTCGAACCCCAGCTTCGAAACAGTTGCGGCGGGCGAGACACCGGCCTATTGGCAATTTTCCTGGAGACATGACTTTTACAACGACGTGGAACGCGGCATTCAGACCGCAGTGGACTCCCACGAAGCCCGCTTCGGTCGGCGGAGCATCCGCATCGATGTCTCGCGTCCCCATGGCAACAGTGTCTTTAGCACGGCCTGCATCCCGATCGACCCGGCGATCTTGTCGACGGCCCGATCGAACTGCCGGCCTACGGCATCGTTACGCTGCAGGCGATTAATCTGTAGTCCCTCTGGAAAGTGAACGCTCTTCTGCGTTACTCGTGTGAACCGATTCCAATAATTCGTCTGCACGACGCAACAATTCATCGGTGCGCTCGGCGCAATCGAATCGTCGATTTACCGGATCGGCAGCGAACAACTGTCCTTGGCAGTGCTGGCACTTCAGTGTCCTGCCAAGATACTCCACGCGAATTTGCACGCGCCGACCGCAAGTCGGACACTCTTGGCAAAAATACAGACTAGACATGGCGATACCTCCTGTTGCCGGATGACCATCCGTAACAAACGATAATCGTACATGTAATGTGATCTGTGTCAACCACAACCGGTATTGTTGGTGTACGTTTGGAGCGATATTAACCGCCAGGGCAGCGCGGGAAACGTGGGGGTTTTGGGCAAAACAACGTGGGTTTGCCCACCTTGAGTGGATGACCTATACTTTTCAAGACGATTTGATAGAGAAACTACGACGTCCAAACAAAAACAGTTCGGTCTCGTCGAATAATTCGTAGGGTGGGTGCTTGCACTCACGTTAACCATGCAGCAATTACAAACAGATCGCGTGGGTGCAAGCACCCACCCCGCCAGATTACATCTGGTCGAATTAATCTTGTGTGGCTTAGTCGTTGCTTGCAGCGGAGAGCTTGCCTCGGCGGCGGATGGACAGAAAGAGCCGACATCGTTTATCGAGATCAAACGGGCGGTGTTGCGGCATTTCGAAAAAACGCCCGACTACAGACCGGGAGATATTATCTCGCGCAGCGATGTAGAGTCTCTATTTGGTCGGTTGGAGCGTCTCGGCTGGACGCCGGCGGATCGCAAAGAGATTTTAGCGGCGGTTCCGGCAGACAACAATTTCCTGGTCAAGCAGCTTCGCACTTCGGCCGGACGAAGGTTCATGCGCAAGATCGCAAAATATCCGGACGCTTTTGATCGGCTCGACAGGCTCAGCCGGCTGCCATACGGCAAGAACACCATCAAGGCACTGGTCCGTGGTCCCGACGGCTACAAGATGATCGAGTACATGACGACGACCAAAGGCGGCCGACAGATGGGCAAGATGCTCTCCAATACACCGAAGGGTACGGGCTTCAACAAACCCACCGGCCGCATCTACACGGTCAAACAGCTACTTGCTCGGTTGAAACAGAGTTGCGTCCCGTCCCAATAAAATTGCACCATAGGTTGCTATCAGCTATCAGCTTTCAGCTATCAGTCCCTGGGAACAGCATTTTCTGCGGGGTTTCAAGCTGATAGCTGACTGCTCACTACAACCCAATCGCTTTCCGGCGGCGACGTGCTGCCGGGGTTCGAGTTGCTGCTGAAAGATATCTTCGCCAAGGCGGAGCGTGGTGGAACGTCGGCCTGATGTGGAGCCGATTTTTCAAGACGGTGATTTCTCCAGCCATATGAAATAGCGGCCACATTTTTGCCCGTTTAGCCGGCGTGCTTGCCCGCAGTGTGAAGTAATCAAGACATTATCCGGAAAACCACACGGCGTGCAAGCACGCCGGCTAAACAAGGGAAAATCGTCCAATACCATTTCAAATGGCTGAAGTGTTACACAAATTCACACAAACAACCGGCTGACCGACTCGTTGCGATGGATTCGTTTGATCGCCTCGCCCAGCAACGGGGCGACGCTCAGTACGGTGATCTTGTCGATTGTCTTCTCGGCGGCCAGCGGGATGGTGTCGGTAATGATTAGCTCGTCGATTGGTGAGTTTTCAAAATGCTCGACGGCCTCTCCGCAAAGTATGCCGTGCGTGGCGGCCACGTAGATTTTCTTTGCGCCGTGCTCGTGCATAACCTCGGCTGCACCGCAGATGGAGCTGCCGGTGCTGATCATGTCGTCGAATATCAGTGCGACCTTGCCATCGACCGATGCACCGATGATGTGTTCCTGGCTGGTCTTCTCGGCGTCGCTTCGACGTTTGTCGATGATTGCCAACTGCCCGCCCAGGTGTTGCATGTGTGTAAGCGCACGCTTGATGCTCCCTTCGTCGGGGCTGACCACGACGATGTCTTCCGAACGGAAGTTCATCTTCTCGAGGTGCTCGTCGATGACCGGGGCTGCGTAGAGATGGTCTACCGGTATGTCGAAGAACCCTTGGATTTGTGCGGCGTGCAAGTCCATCGTCAGCACTCGGTCGGCGCCTGCACGGGTAATGAGGTTGGCGACCAGCTTGGCGGTAATCGGCACCCGGCCCTCGTCCTTGCGATCCTGGCGTGCGTAGCCGAAATACGGCACCACGGCGGTGATCCGTTCGGCGCTTGCCCGTTTGAAACACTCGATCAGGATCAACAGCTCCATGAGGTTTTCGTTGACCGGCGGCCCGGTCGGCTGAACGATAAAGACGTCGCGGCCCCGGACGTCTTCGTCGATTTTGCAGAAAATTTCTCCGTCTGGAAAATTCCCGGTCATCACCCGACCTAGCGGCAACCCAAGGTATTCGCACATCCGACGGGTCAATTCCTTGTGTGCCCGGCCGCTGAAGAGTTTTAGTGAATTCATTGTATTATTGGTGGTCAGTGGTTAGTAGTCAGTAGTCAGTAGTCAGTTAATTTTCTCACAAAACTGTCCGGCATTCCAGTGGGGCGTAGTGTGGTTTCGCCCGAGAACATCTTTCCCCCCAATTGACACACCGGATACCTTGAATAAAATATAGGATTCTATCGTTGTTTTTCGACCGATTCCGCCCGTCAAGGCGGCGTTCCAGGAGCAGTGCCGTGGAAGAAGCCATCCAAAAGGCCGATGTGCTGATCGAGGCGCTCACGTGGATTCGACAGTTCCGCGGAAAGATCACTGTGATCAAGCTCGGCGGAAGCGTTATGGACAACGATCAGACCATGATCCACCTGCTGCTGGATATCGTCTTTATGGAGACCGTCGGCATGAGGCCGGTGGTGGTCCACGGCGGCGGGTCGGCAATCAGCCGTGCCATGGGCGAGGCCGGCATCAAGCCGCAATTCGTCCACGGACGGCGATACACCGACGACGCTACGTTGAAAATCGTCGAGCGAGTGCTCGCCGGCCAGATCAACGAACGTCTTGCGCATCAGATCGACGAGCTTGGCGGTCGGGCCGAATCGCTTAATTTTCGCACAAAAAACGTGCTGACCGGCCGGAAAATCAAAATGAACGACG
>DAOWNK010000190.1 GCA_030642635.1 Pirellulales bacterium | reverse complement strand
GGCCTCTGGATGCTTTTGAGCATGCTTCGAGTGTTGGAAAACTACGACGTTGAACATATTCGCTATCTCGCTCAGCACATGCTAGCCGACGTCCGTGCCGGCCCCGCTTGTGCTAGCAAACTTGTGTAGATACTAATGGACGCAGTCCGGGGGCTTTTGGCTCGTTATTTCAAATGACTTCATCCGCTACGCCCACCGCCGCCGAAGTGAACCGGAGACTCGTCGAGCAGTACACCGAGATTGCTCGGCTGTCCGGGGCGCTGGCCCATGAGATCAAGAATCCGCTCTCGACCATCCGGCTTAACATGGAGTTGCTGGCCGAGGACCTTGGCCGGGCCGACTCGCCGCAGGTGCGTCGTTCCATGCGAAAGGTCGAGGTGGTGCAGCGCGAGTGCCAACGGTTGCAGAACCTGTTGGACGATTTCCTGAACTTCGCCAAGGTGCGGAACCTGAACCGGCAGCCGACCGACCTGAACGAGCACGTCAAACGGATGCTCGAATTCTTCCGCCCGAAGGCCGACGAGGCGAAGATCGAGGTGGTCGATTACCTGGCCGGCGATCTGCCTACCGTGCTGTTGGACCGCGAGTCGTTCCGCGCGGCGATGTTGAACCTTCTGCTGAACGCCGAGCAGGCCATGCCCGACGGAGGGCAGTTGGTCGTGCGCACTTACGTGACGGCCGACGGCGTGGCGTTGGACCTGATCGACACCGGCTGTGGTATGGACGAGCAGAGCGGCACGAAGGTTTTTGATGCGTTCTACTCGACCAAACCCGGCGGCTCGGGCCTGGGGTTGCCCACGGCAAGGAAGATCGTCGAGGCCCACGGCGGCAGCATCTCGCTGCAGAGCGAACCGGGCCGAGGCACACAGTTCACCGTAAAGCTGCCCGTGCCGGCACGGCTTTCGACGTAGGCTGGGTCGAGGGGACGGGAGGGTTGGCTGTTCTGTAGGGTACAGACAGACGCTCCACGCAGGTAAACTGCGTGGGGGCGTTTCCGGTCTGTACTTAGAACCCGGCTATTTGCTCTGCAACTCAAAGACCACTTTCCCGCTGGCGGGGATATCCTGCACGAGGATCGTCTGGCTCGGATTGCTGTAGCGCGGTGGGATGATGACCGACGGGCGATACGGCTTCCGGCTCATGGCCGCCATGGCTTCCACCGGTGACATGGCTACGCCATCGGTGTCCGCCTCCGGGGCCGGCGGCCGCACGACGACCTTATACTTTCCGGGAAGGGCGCCGTCGCCGGGTTTAAGGGTCGAAAGACGGAACACGCCGTCGGCGTCCGTAGTCCCCAGGGCATCTTTTCCCCCGGAATCTTGGGCGATGAAGCGAACGGTCGCGTTGACAAGCGGCTGGCCGTCGAGCTTGACTGTGCCGCGCAGCGACACCCGTCCCTCACTATTGCCGCACCCGGCGACCATGATAAAAAGGGCCAGCAGCCCCATGCACCGCCGGAAATGTGTTCGTAACATTGGGTCCTCCAATCGTGTGGGTCAGGGGAGAGTTACCGGCTGGCCGTCGTGCCGGCAGCCGAGACATTGATACAACTTATGGTCGATCGACTCGGAGATGAAGTGCACGGAGCCGTCGGCCATGGCGAAGTTTACCCCGCCCGGGTGATTTGATTTGAACCCCCAGGTGACGGCCCAGTTCCACATGCAGTGGTTCGGGTCGCCGGACGGGTTGGTGATGGCGTCGCAGGAGCTACACGCCCAGGGGCTGGGCCACGGCGTGTCGGCCGGGACCGGGTCGATGTGCCAGTTGATCGGCTGAATCGTCTGGCCCTGTGCCACGTAGTTTCCCCCCACCCAACCTTTGCCATCGTTGTACCGCTGGAACTCGGACTCCTCGGGCAAGAGTTCGCCCAACAGGATGGTGTTCGACGTCCCGTCGCGTACGGTGGCCATGCGAATCACGGGTCCACCGTGTTCTCCTCCTCCCCAAACACCACGGGCAAACATGCCCCGGACCTCCGAGGGGACGTGGGTAGCACCATGGGGCATACTCGGGCCATAGCCGGGATGGGTCAGGGGATTCAGCGCCTACGGCACAGTGGGCGTGCCGCCGTGCGGCTCGACCTCGCCGTTGCAGTGCAATTGGAACGGGCTGTCGTAGCCGCCGGGCGGATTATTGCACTGCGGACCGGTGCTGCCGATGTAGTTGTGCAGCCGGCAGTTACTACGATCCCAGCCGTCGCTCGGGCAACGGGCCAGGGGCATGCAGGACGGCAGAATGCCTTGAGCGACCGCGTTACTCAGGCTCCCGGCGGCCACAATCCGGTCGTACAGAGCACTCTGTTCGTTGTAGCCAAGCGCCAGGAACATCCAGCTTGTGTTACCCCCGTTCGGGAAGCCGTCCTCTGCGGTGTTTCCCTGCGGGAACGCCCCCATTTGGCACTCGAAATTCAGACAACCCAGCGCGAGCTGTTTGAGGTTGTTCATGTATTTGGGCGCGGCGTGCCGACTCGCGAGCCGCCGGGTTTATCCCGGCGCAAACCGCAGCGCGGGGACAAGCCCCGCGGCTCGCCAGTGGAAACCGAAAAACCGGCACGATAAGTGAGAAAGGGCTGGTTATGGCGACAAAAAACTCTCCACCGATATGCCATTGGTATCTACCGTCACACTGACCGCGCCGTGTCGGGCAGTGTGCAGCACACGGCTGCCGACTGCCCGATAGGTCTGCTCGATCTCGGCGGTGGGCCAACGTCGAGAGCCGCTTACGACGACCCACTCGGGCGTACACCACCGTGCCAGGCCCGGCGGGTTGCTCCGCCGGCTGCCGTGGTGCGGGGCCATCAGCACGTCGCAGTCCAGCGGCTCCTCGGCCAGCACGTATTCCGTGCCCGGCGATTCCAGGTCGCCGGTTAAGAGGATACGGCGGCCGAGGTATTCGACCGACAGCACGATGCTGTTTGTGTTGTCGGACCCCAACACACCGCGGCGCGGCGGGTGGAGCACCTCGATGCGGCAGCCCTCTCCGCCGGACAACCGCCGGCCGCCATGGATTTCCCGCATCGGCACGCCGGACCGGTCGATCGCACGGCACAAAGCCTCCGTGGCGAGGTTCGGGTTCTCGAACATAAACGGCGAGACGTAGATCACACCGACCGAAAACCGCTCGAGCAATTCCGGCATGGCGTTGTAGTGGTCCAGATCGCCGTGCGAGAGGACCACCGCGTCGATGTGCGTGATGCCCTGCGACCACAGGTACCCGGCGATCGACCGGCTGCCGGACGTCGGCGAGCTGAACTGCCCGGCGTCGTACAGGAGCGTCTGCCCGGAGGGCAACTCCAACACCACCGCGCAGCCGTGGCCCATCGAGAGGAACGTACACTGTAGCCGGTCGCGGTCATTTTTCATGCCGGCGGCCGCGAACCCGACCGCCACCCAGCCGGCCGCCAGGGCAAGGCACCATCGTCGCGGTGGGCGCAGCCTCGGTGCTGCGGCCATAATGGCAATCGTGCCGTAGAATCCCACCAGCCACCAGTCGGCCGGGCCGGGCGCCCAAATATGACTGTAGGGAATGCCCTGAACTAAATCCACACTCGATTGCAGCACCCACAACATCGCGTTGCAGCATGCGCCGAACACCATACCCAACGGCGCCCAAAGCGTGCCGAACGCCAGCGTTGCGAATCCGAACCACAAGGCCGCCGCCATCGGAAGCCACAGCAACGTGTTCAGTATTACGGCAACCGGTGTGAACAGGTGGAATCGTGCCATAAGCAGCGGTAGCAACAACAGCCAGAGCATCGCGCTGATGAGTATCAGGTGACGCAGGCTACGTCTCACAGCCAAAAACAACCATGACGGCCAGGCCATGTGCCGCTCGATCAACCGTTGCAGCGGGTCCAGTTTTCTTGCCTGGTCAATCCACTTCGGTGAGAAGTACATAATGCCTGCTACACAAAGGAACGAAAGCTGTGGACCGGTTTGGAACAGATCGGCGGGGTTTACTGCCAGCACGATCAGCCCGGCGGCCGCCAGAGAATTGAACTTCACATGCCGACGCCCAAGCCACACCGACCCGCAGAACACGAGCACCAGGATCGTCGCCCGAACCACCGGCGGCCGTGCGTCGGTAAGCAGCATGTAAAACACCGTTGCGACGGCCAAAACGAACACGGCCCAGCGCGGCGAGATCGGCAACCTTCGCAGTACGAACATCAGCGCACAGGCCATGATCCCCACGTGAAGGCCCGAGATGGCCAGCAGGTGTATTGTGCCGGTCTCGCGGAACGCACGCTTCTGCTCCGGGTCGATCCGCTCTCTGGCGCCCAGCAACACGGCCGACGCCAGCGCGGCACGGCGCGGGTTGATATGCCGACGCAGAATCCGGTCGCCGTGCGAGCGCGCCAGTTCAATCAGCCGCCAAGGTCTGAATCCGCTGCCCAGTGCGACGACCGACACGCACTCGGCAAAGGCGGTCCGAAGCCGGCCGAGCCGGCGATCCGCACGGAGATGCGTTGCGTAGTCATGCTGACCGGGATTGTGCGGCACCGGAGGCGCCGAGAATTGGCCGAATATCCGCAACCGGTCGCCGGGCCGCACGTCCGGCGGGCGGTCGTATAGATGAAGCGTCGTGCGGCCGGATACTTTCCTCCATCGTGCGCCGTCGCGCAGGCCTGTTAGTTTCAAATCCACACGGCTTCGAGCGCTCGTCGGGATCGCCCGCATCGGGTCGTTTTTGGGCGTGTGAACTACGCGAGCAGAGGTCAAGGCGACCGCCTCGACGCACACCGGCTGCACCTCGGCCCGGGCGTAGCGGCCCAGTTCGTCGGCGGCGAACAGGCGCCATCGGCAGTGGTGCCACGAGGCGGCTGTGGCAGCGACCGCAAGCATCAGCAGCACGGCGGCGGTGCGTTCACGGTGACGTCGCCACAGGCAAAACCATACGACCAAGGCGACAACTGCCGCCGTCCAGCACGCGAACACCGGTATCGGGTAGAATCTTTCGGCCACGATCCCGGTACACACGGCCGCCAGCACAATCACCAGCGGTTGGTATCGCGGCGCGAGGCGGTCCTCCGGTTTCGGGCCGTCCGGTTGCTGCGGCACGGCGGTTTCAGGTCCGGCTTCCTGCATGGCCGCATTGTCGCCGTTCGGCGGCGGTTCAGCAAGCGTCAGCGTTGAATAGTTGTACGTTTAGCGTCCGACGGTACATCGGACTCTACCGGCGCGACGCTTCGCCGACGTACCGTCGGCGGCTAAACTGTCAACTTAGTGAAGGAGTGTTTTTGTCTTTCGAGACAACACCTGGTATTGTGCGCCCAACGGCAATTGCGTCAAATGTGGTTCCACTCGACGAAGGGTTCGAAGAATTCCGGGGAAAATAAAACAGTAGTCGGTACGAATTACCTTGAGTCCCGACGACCGCACCAGGCGTCTTGCTTTCCCGGCGGAAAGGGTAATCGCATCCCGGTCAAACGGAATCCTGTTCATAATATAGCGAGTACCGGGGTTCCAGGGATTGTTTTCCCAGAGAGCGAAAATTCCGCCGCCGCGCAGACAATTCATAATATAATTCACAACGTTTGGCCGCTCATTCGATGGGACATGGTGGAAGACGCCGTTGCAGAAGACCAGATCAATTTTCCCGTCCGGCCGGTACTGATCGGTGAGTTTGTATTCGGCCGAAAAGTCCTTGTTGGCTCGGCGCGCCACGTTCAAGGATTCAGACGACGGGTCCACACCGACGACGGATCTTGCGCCGAGAATTTTGGCAAAGAAGGGAGTCGCCGTGCCCGTGCCGCAACCGTAGTCCAGCACGGTTTCGGGTGCAAAATTCAGTTGTTCGAGACATCGTGCCAGCCACATGATGCGCCCGCCGGCGAAAAAGGTTTTGTTTTCGCCCGACACGGCGATGCCGCGATTCAGCGCCGCATCGTAGTCACGTGCATATGAATCAAAGCCGGTCATATGGCTCATCCGAAAAAAATCTGCAACATCTCAAACTTGGCGGTCAGCTCACTACAATCCACGTTACAGATTTATTGCGACACAATCGCCCGAATTTTTGGAGCGTTTGGCCACTGCGAATTCACAGCATTTGTTTCGGAACGATTATCGGCCGATTCCTTTTCGTCCGCGCACCGTTCAGGATCACTTTGCTGACTTTTCCAGATAGACACGACTTCCAACAGCAGTGCGAAAACCGCAGTTTGCAGACTCGAGGACAGGCTGAACGCACCTGCCAGCAATCGTGACCAGTGCAGCGATATATGGCCTGTCGTTGCATACTCAACGATTCCCGGCCAGAGGAAAAAGATCGAGAGGGCCAGCAACGCCAGCAAGAGGGCGCCCAACACGGGTCCGCGCAACAGCG
>DAOWNK010000135.1 GCA_030642635.1 Pirellulales bacterium | reverse complement strand
GTTGCCGGTAACGTGTAGTAATAGCCCTGCAACTCCATTTTGGAATCCGCTCCACGCTACTCGTGGAACACGGTACGCACCTTTGATTCGTCTCTGAGATTCCTTGCGCCTAGCTCGCATTGTTTCTCCATCTGTTCGCGCTGGGCACGGCTCAGCGGACCACGACGCAGAAGAATACTGTCAGGAATGCCGATTTTGCCGATATCGTGCAACGGGGCGGCCAGAAACAACGTCTCGACGAAACCGCGATTCTTCCACATCGCCTCGGCAATTACCCGGCTGTAGCTACCCACCCTGATAACGTGGTTGCCCGTCTCCACGTCACGGTGCTCCGCCACCTTGCCGAGCCGCCAGATGATGTCCAGCCGTGAGCGAATCAACTCCTCGGTACGCTCCTGGACGCGATGCTCCAGAGAGGCGTTTGCCTCATGGAGTTCGTCTCGGTACGATTTCAGCCGCAGTACGTTGCGCAGACGCGCCAGTAAATCTTCCGGCTCGACCGGCTTGCTGAGCAAATCGGTCGCACCAAGGTCTAATACCCGACGCTTTAACACCCGGTCCGACAACCCGGTCAGCACCACCACTGGAATGTCCCGTGTAGCCGGTGACTCTTTGACTAATCGCAACAACTGCAAACCGTTCATTCCCGGCATCTTCACGTCGGTAACCATGACGTCGAATCCGCCGGCTTGCAAATGCTCCCAGGCCTCCTCCGAGCGATTGATAAACGTCATCTTCCAAACGCCCTGTTGTCGGCGAAGCATCCGACGCAGAGAATCCAGAACTTTCGACTCGTCATCCACAAACAGGATGTGCTTTTTCACTTTTACTGCCCCCAACATTGCGCACACCTTACGAATGTCACGACGACGACGGATCGGCGGCATGCATAAAAGGAGTGTGTATTACCACGTTAGCACATGGAATATCCACGTCCACCAAAATGGCGTCGGCTTGGGTAATTTTGATACAGAATATTGGGTAGTCGGCACAACCCACCGGAAAAGACGACGCAACTGGTATAGGCTCGACAATCCGCAAGGGAAGAAGGGAGAAGGGAGAGAAGAGAAGGGAGAGAAGAGAGAGGTGCTGCCAATAGTTTTCCTTCCCCCTTCACCCTTCACCCTTCCCCCTACCCTCCGTGGCTCCGTGGTGAGCCGCCATGGCGGCCTCCAGCCGGGCAGCCGCACGATCCGCCTCGGTTATAAGCACCTGCAACGCAACCATTTTGCTGTCCAGTTCAGCAGACAACTCCCGGGCGGTCTCGTGCATGGCGACCTGCCATCGGGCGACCTCATCCGGAGAGTCGAGGTATCGGCGCTTATCATCGTTCGTCGGTCGTGTGGTCCGCACTATCGGAGCATTGTCCACCTTTCGGCGTGAAAAGTAGCGGTACGACCGGAGCAGGAGCATCGCAATAATCAACGAGAGCGCCGCTATGGTCAATACATTAAAGATGTCGAATTGGGCAAACATGTAAGGGATTAGGGATTGGGGATTAGGGATTAGGGGCTGGGGACTGGGTTTGCCGCTTGCGGCTTCGCAAAATCGTCTGTTGCTTACGCGCCGTGCAAGCACGGCGGCTCAATAAAATGTTGCGTCTTTGGTAAAACTCTTTCCCCAGCCCCCAGCCCCCAGTCCCTAGCTCCCTTCGTGCCAACGCTTCCAACGATGCATCCGTTCGGTCGTCGTGGGCGGCGTCGAGTCCTCGGCACATTGCGATACGTCCTTACCGACGACCTTCGGCAGGCTCAGCAACGCCGCGCGGCTAACGGTCATTTTATCATCCAACATGCGGACCAACGTGGCGGTGAACACCGCATCGCCGGACTGGCCCATGGCGACGGCCACACGGCGACGAACCTGCACATCGAAGCTATGGGATAATCGCTCCAGTGAGGCCTTGCCGGCCGGATCGCCGAGTTGCATCAGCGCAAGGGCCGTCTCCAGCCGGATTTGCTCATTTGTGGAGCCTTGCAAACGCCGCAACGGCTCAACGTCGTCGAGCCGGCCGGCGGCGCCCAACGCACAAACCGCAGCACAAACAACTGAACTGCTCGGGTCTTGCAGCGACTGGGTAAGCACCTTGGCGTGTCGCGGGTCGGGATGGGCGGCAAGGTGCTCACACGCACGGCGGCGGACCTCCGGCGAAGGATGGCCGATCGCCGCGTATGCCAACCGGGCCGCCTCTTCGCTCGGGTCGTCGGCCACTGCGGTCAACACGCTCCGCCAGACCGCCTGGTCCGGCTCCGCTTCGACCAATTTGCACAACTTGGCGACGGCTTGGTGGCTGAGTGGTTTATGGTGGGCCGCCTCGACCAGTTCAATGGCGGCCCGACGTCGCAACACCGTATCCGACGTGTCCAGACGATCCAGCAGCTTGAATATCTCTGGCGAGCCCCCAGGTTTATCCTGGGGCGAAATTTGGCGCGGGGATAAACCACGCGGCTCGCTGGTTTTGTCAAGTTTTACAAAGTGCCGGCGAAACTCACCTTGCAGTTTTTCGAGCACCTTGCGGCGGCGCTGCGGCGAGGCCGATGCGGTGAACTCGGCCGCCTCCGTCCATCGCTCGGCAAGCTGCTCGGCGGCAAGTTTGCGGACCTGGAAACTATCGCCGGCCATCGCCTCAAGCAGTATCGCTCCGGATTTGTCAAGCGACCACTCGGCCACCGACGTTACGACGGCCTGGGCTACCCGCGTGCTTGGATCATCGAGCAACTGCATTGCGGCGGCCGTTCCGTCCCGGTCGGGATACCGACCCAACGACCTTGCCACGCTGAGCCGCACACGCCACGACCGGTCGCCGGCCGCTTCCAACACCAACGGCTTGTCCTCCAATTTTGCAAGCGCCGTAACGGCCTCCGCACGAATCCGCTCGGCCGGGTTTTCGAGCAATTTTTCCAAGCTCTCACGGGCTTGCGCGTCGCGCAGTTCGGCCAATGCGCCGACCGCCGCGGTGCGTACCTGCAAGTCGTGGTCGTTAATCGCACCGGCAATGTACTCGTGTGCCCGTGGATGACGTCGCTTCGCCACCGCCGTAAGTGCCGCTGTCCGGACTTTGCCGTCACGGTCGTCGCACAGCCTGGCCGCCTCCTCGGGCAGTGTCCCATGTCGCGATGCCGACCATGCCCTAATCGCCTCCAGCCGAACCTCGGCCGAGCGGCTGCCCAAGGCGTCTACGAAGCATGTGTCGTCGGCCGGGTCGATGTGTCGGGCCAGGGCGCGTATTAGTTCGGCGTGCAGCTTGGCGTTGTACGCCGACCGGCCGTCGGATGTGCGGCGACCGTACTGGTCGATCAGCTTGTGCAGTTTTTCTGTGGCATCTTGGTCGGAAAGATTAGCAAGCGACTCGACCGCCGCACATCGCATCGGCAGCCGGAAGTCGGGGTTGCGAACCGCCTTAGCAAGTTGCTTCGCACCGGCAGGGTTTCCTGCCCGGGCAAGAAAGATTGCAGCATGCGTAGAGATAGTTTTATTGCCGTCGTTTATGTATGCGTGCAAGTCCGGCCGAAGTTCAGCCGGACGGGACATAATATCTTCAATGGCCGGGCAACTCCACCGGTAATGCGACGGCAGTACGTCATCCTCAGCGGTGCGAATCACGCGAATCCAAACACTGTGGCCACGGCCCTGGTCGTCTTTCACGACATCGCGGGCCAACACCGCACGATCGCCGGAGCGGTCGGCCGCCGACTGTTCCATGTCCGAGGCGGCCGCATCAGTCGTCGGCAGCACGGTGTCTTCTCGCCACCCACCGCCGGTCAGCCATTGACAGCCGGATACCGCCACGAACGTCAGCAGACAGAGTGCCGGGTAGATGTGATCGTTGAGATACTTGTGGGGAATCGGCACGTTGGGCAAATCCTTTTGCCTGGATTATGACACGCTAAGGGACGGTCGAAAAATAAACTGTGGGAGGCGACTCCGTCGGCGATAGCGAGTTGCTACACGTTTGTCGCCGTCGGAGACGCCTCCCACAAGAAAACCGACAGTTATTTATCGGCCGCCCCTAACAGCCTACATTTACTTTATGATGATAATAATGCTTTCAACTTGGCCGCTTCCTGGTTGATCTTTTCCATCATGGTGTTGGGGGCGAGGTTCTTGTCCTCAATCAGCCTCAACATGACAGCAAGCGAGTTTTTCAACTTGGCGACGATCTCCGGCGCATCGGCAACGGTCCCCAATCGGGTCAGGCTAAGGTTGACCGCATAGAGCCTGCCTTTAAGCCGTCGGCGTGAGACCGGCTCCATCTCGGCGGCGCATGCGTCGATTGCAAGTTTGCCTAGCGCAAGGGCGATCGGCTCGACGTTCGTTCCACCGGCGCCGTGGTAATTGAGCTTGCCGACGGCCTCGGCCGCTGCACATCGGGTGGAAAGCGAAAGTGTTCGGTCGACAACCAATTTCCCCAGCGACGTGACGACCACGTTGCCATTGCCGATTGTTTTGAGCATACCGAGTATGCCGGCGGCCTGTGCCCGCATCCACCCATCGCCGGCAGCGGTTCGCCCAGCCGGCCGCCTGACATTCAACAGCCCGAGCATCGCTTTGAGCACGGCGGCCTTGGCCTGGTCGGATTTGATCGCACCCAGCGCACAGTGTCGCTGCAGACCGACCATCGCGGCTATCTTAACAGCGTCGATCCGGTCCTTCGCCTCAATTGCGGAGGTCAATACAGGCACGACCTCGGACAATGGGACCGGCTGTACAGATGTAGTTGCCGACTCGCCGGCGTTAAGCTCGCCGATCATCAGCATGGCGTTTACTCGCACCGCCGGATGATAATTGCCCTTGGACAGATCGGCCATGTATTTCAAGATCGTCGAGTTCAGGTACTCGTGTACATGCGAGGGTCTTTCGCCTGTGCCGCAGGTGCGCAGCTGGTTGCCCAATTCCTTGCGAAATTCCGGCAGCTTGGCGCGATTCTCCAGCAACGACCATCGGGCCATGGCGTAGGTCGTGTAGAACTGCTCGACTAATTCCCTCTCCGCATTGTTGGCAAACCTGCCGGCCAGCAGTATCTTGGTTACCCTGAACCGATTTCTCCTCCTTTGGCTGTCGTCAACCTCCAATTCTCGATACGGCTTTACCGTCGATTCCGGCAACTGGGCGACCGCCCTAGTGTAAAAACTGGTGCGAAAAAGCGATAACACGACCGCCAACAGAACAAGCGACCCAACGGTGTAACAATGATGCTTCAACAGTGACATATATATAGGCTACCAACGGTTACTGTCGGATGTCAAGTCGTGTCGGCCACCCCCCGACAGCAGGGGGCCGTTTGACAGCTCGGCCGCCGGCAACGTACATTTCGGTAGACGGTATGGTGTGACAAGCGAAGGCCGCCGTGCCGGCGGCCGCTAAACGGGTCAATCCTTACGTTTAGCAGCCGCCGGTACGGCGGCTTGAATGCCATTAATCACAAAGGACATACCAGTGACAATCCTCTACAGCGACCCATGTTTCCTCGACCACGAGACAGGCGACCACCCGGAACGGGCCGAGCGGATTCGCAATATCCCCGAGCGGCTGGACCGCTCCGGCCTGGCCGAACGGTGTCGCCGGGTGGAGTTCGAGCCGGTCGACCGACGCCGCCTTGCCAGGGTCCATTCGCCCACTTACATCGACGAGATTTGGGCCTACTCGAAGTCGGGCGGCGGGCACATCGACGCCGACACGATCGTCTCGCCCGCCTCGTACCACGTCGCACTGAAGGCCGCCGGGGCGGTCTGCGATGCGACCGAACGACTCGTCGGCGGCGAAGATACCACCGCGCTATGCCTGGTCCGACCGCCGGGCCACCATGCCCTGGCCAACCGTGCGATGGGATTCTGCCTGTTCAACAACGTGGCCGTGGCGGCAAGGCTCGCCGTAGACGAGTTGCAGTTGGACCGCGTGCTGATTGTCGATTGGGACGTTCACCACGGCAACGGCACCCAGGCTGCATTCTGGGGAGACCCTAACGTTGGGTTCCTCTCGATCCACCGCTGGCCGTTTTACCCAGGCACCGGACACGAAGACGAAACCGGCGGCGGGGCTGGGGCCGGGACTATCGTCAACCTGCCGGTCGAGTTCGGCATCTCACGCGACGATTATCGGAAGCTGTTTGCCGATAGACTGGAAAAACTAGCCGCGAAGATCAAGCCGCAATTGATTTTCATAAGTGCAGGGTTCGACGCACATCGCCGCGACCCGGTCGGAAGCCTGGCCCTGGAGACCGAGGACTTCGGCACACTTACCGACATAGTGTTGGACGTTGCAGACGTCCACGCCGGCGGCCGGGTAATCAGTGTGCTGGAAGGCGGCTACGACCCGGAGGCCGTGGCAGAGAGCGTCGAGGTGCACCTTGAGAGAATGGTACGGCGTGTGTAACACGTTTAGCCGCCGCCGGCACGGCGGTGTAACACGTTTAGCCGCCGCCGGCACGGCGGTGTAACACGTTTAGCCGCCGCGTCCACGCGGCGTTAGGAGTGTAGGACTTACGAGGAATCGTCCCAATCGGCCGAAACTGGGCTTGCAAAACAGAAATTAGATTCTATTATACAAGATATGATCCCGAGAAAGATATCCCAGGCCGTGTAAATTCGGCAGATCCCTTTGTGCCATTGAAGCCGTTTGAAATGAGGTTTGTATCTTCAAGAGCCGTTTACGGCCCTTTCCGCCGAAGGCGGTATTAGGGCACCGGCATTTATGCCGGGTTGGTGGAATTCGCCAAAAGGTTTCACCCTCACGATATGGGCTTCAGGCCCGTTTACGGGGCTTCTCGCTGTAATGGCTTAAGGGCCTAATACGGCCTTCGGCCGAAACGCCCGTAAACGGGCGTAGGCTGGCGAATTGCCACAACCGTTGAATTCCCTGGACAACCCAGTATACTTAGGGCTGTATCCTCGGGTTGTGTCTCGTTCAGGGGTGCCCGAGGCCAACATAAGGAGGATCAAAGATGCCGACAATTTCGATGTTCTACGGAATCATCATTTACATGTATTTCGTCGATAACAAACAACATCATCTTCCACATATTCATGTCAAATATCAGGAGCATGAAGCTGTGCTGTCAATTCCAGATGGAGAATTACTTGAAGGTGGAATCCCAAAACCAAGAATGAAATTGTTGCAGGCATGGATTGAGTTGCATAAGGACGAGCTTGTTGCAGATTGGGAACTTGCCGTGTCAGGTCAGCAACCGTATAAGATCGATCCATTGAGGTGAGCGAGGTGAGCCATGAATCCAAGAGTGTCAGAGGTTACAGCAACAGACGACTATAAGTTGCAACTTGTTTTTACAAATGGCGAGCATGGTATTTACGATTGCTCCGGTTTGCTTGATTTCGGTGTTTTTGAAGAATTGAAAGACAAAAATTATTTCAGGCAGGCGAGGCCTCGGCATGGCACGGTAGCATGGCCGCATGAACAAGATATTTGTCCGGATACGCTTTACCTGGATTCTCAGAAAGAAAATATCTAACCCTTCGCGGCGCCCCAACTGTTGAATTCCCCGGACAGCCCCAGTATACTTAGGGCTGTATCCTCGGGCTGTGTCTCGTTCAGGAGCGCCGGATGCCAATAATCGAAGGCGTGCCACTGCTTGCCGGCAGGCAAGCAGTGCGAATCCGGGAACGGCACTGCTTCTGCGAAGCAGTGGCACACCCTCCATGCCGTAACACCCGAAGCCGGGGTACCCGGCGAAACCAGTAATACCGTGATGGTGGTGCTATAAATCACCGGAAAGGAAAACTAACAATGAGCAAAAAAGGAGATCGTACCGTGTCGCCTCGCCCTGATGGCACATGGGCGAACAAGCGGAATGATTCCGACAGAGCCTCAAGTGTGCATGATACACAGAGAGAGGCGGTCCAATCAGCAAAAGAAATGCTTCAGAATCAAGGAGGTGGAGAACTAACGACACAAGGCCGAAATGGTCGTATCAGAAGCAAGGATACCATTCCCCCGGGCAATGATCCGTGTCCACCTAAGGATAAGGAACACTGAGTAACGGATCGCAGTCCGGTACTTTTATGGGCCGCATCGCTTCTTGTGCCTGCGGCACCTCGATAGACAAGCTATCGGGGCCACCCGCGGTGCTGTGAAATTGAAAGCAATTGGCATTTGGATTTATGCGATGTGCAAGCGTTGGCGGAAGGGCTGAACAGAAGATGTAGTTGACTCTAAAACCATATTGCCAAGGTGAAATTATGGAAATTGTCAGAAAAACAAATGTTCCAGATCAACAAATAACCATCGAAGAGTTTGCCAATCATTACAGCTTGACGATGGAGACAGAGACGAATGGCACTGTTGACCCTTAAGTGATTATACTGCATTGGGTTGCGAGTTCCAGGTGTTTTTTGAGTTTCCACCGAGGTTCTTTCATTAGCGGATAGCGATGACGGCGACGTTTCAGCACGCGCGGTTCGATTCGGCCG